>CALXNS010000113.1 GCA_944389815.1 uncultured Victivallis sp.
GAAATTTTCGTGCACTCTTCGAAGTCGGATTCGAATTCTCCGCTCCCGCACCAGCGATGAATTTTGTCGGCCAGTTCCGGCACATGCCGCTCAAACTCGGCAATAATCGTATCCACCCGCCAGACGAAAATGCCGCTGTTCCATTTGTAACTGCCGTCACGGAAGAAACGCTCCGCCGTTTTACGATCCGGTTTTTCCTTGAACTCCAGCACATTGAAGAAATTTTCCCCTGTCGGCTCCCCCGCATGGATGTAACCGTAACCGGTCGAAGGATACGTCGGTGTAATGCCGATCGTCACCAGTGCTCCGGACTGCGCCCGTTCGGCGGCGGCGGCCAGCGTCTCCTGAAATTGCCGCGCCGGGCGAATCACGTGATCGGCCGGCAATACGATCATCGTCGCCTCCGGATCCCGGCGCTTCGTCAATGCCGCCGCCAGCGCCACGCACGGCCCGGTATCACGGCCGGCAGGTTCCCCGATCACATTCTCCGGCGGAATCGGCAACAGCTTCCGGATCGGTTCGACAAACGCACGATTGGAGATTACCAGCACCCGTTCCGGCGGCACCAGCGGAAACAACCGCTGCACAGTATCTTCGATCATCGTCTCTTTCCCGAGCAGCGGCAGCAGCTGTTTCGGCCGGGAACGCCGCCCGGCCGGCCAGAAACGTTCCCCGCGACCGCCGGCCATGACGATTGCATAAAGAGCGGAAGAATCCATTTTCATCTCCAGTTCCTGTAATACCATTCTGCGGTTTTCCGAAGTCCAGAACGAACATCCACCTCCGGAACATATCCCAGCAGCTTCCGCGCTTTCTCTGTCCGGGCAAGACTGTGCGGAATGTCCCCGGGACGCGCCGTCCCGTAACAGACAGGTATGGCGGAAACCGCCGCATCCCAGCTGCCGAGCGCCGTCCGCAACTCCAGAAACAATTCATCCAGCGTCGTTTCGTCTCCGAAAGCAATATTGTAACACTCATTGAACGCGGCGTCCGGCAATTCCCCCAATGCAAGCAGATTCGCCTGCACCACATTGTCGACGAAGGTGAAATCCCGACTGATCGTTCCTGCGCCGTTGATCACCGGACTTGTGTGACGCAACAGCGCCGAAACAAATTTCGGAATCACCGCCGCATACGCGCCCGCCGGATCCTGACGCGCCCCGAATACATTGAAATAACGCAGCCCGATGGTCTCCAGCCCGAATACCCTCCCATACAATTCGGCCGTTTCCTCATTCATCCGCTTCGTCAATGCGTATGGACTGAGCACGCGCCCCACCCGTTCCTCGCTCTTCGGCAGCGTCGGTTCGTCCCCGTAAACCGAGGAGCTCGACGCGAAAACGAAACGCTTCACTCCCGCGCGGCGGGCCGCTTCGATCACGTTGCAGAACCCCTGAACATTCACTTCAAACGAAAGTTGCGGGTTCTCCATCGAACGCGGTACCGAACCGAGCGCCGCTTCGTGCAGAACCGCGTCACACCCCTCAACCGCTTTCCGGCAGAGTTCGAAATCCCGGATATCCCCCTCGATCAGCCGGAACGAGGCGTTCTCGGAAAACACGGCCACATTTTCCCGCTTGCCGGTCATGAAATTATCCAGCACGATCACTTCCGCGCCCCGGGTCAACAGCGCTTCCACGAGGTGCGAACCGATGAATCCGGCTCCGCCGGTAATCAATATGCGTTGTTTTTCCATTCAGAGCCGCCCGTCCACCATATCCTTCGGCCAGATGCCTTTGATGTCGTAAATCACCGCGCCCGGCGCCGCGTATTTCCGGAAATCGAAGGTGGAGAACTCCCGATGCGCCACCGCCGCAACGATCGCGTCGTATCCATGTTCCTCCAGCTTTGCGCAATCTTTTTCCGAATGCACGCCGTATGCCTTTTCAACTTCACCCGGGTTCGCCCACGGATCGTAAACATCGACCCGGCAGCCGAATTCCCGCAAGCCGGACACCACATCGAATGCGCGCGAATTGCGGATGTCCGGACAATTCTCCTTGAAGGTGATTCCCAGCTGCAGCACCCGCGCATCGAGAATCCGACAGCCTTTCCGGATCATCAGTTTGACGATTTCCGCGGCGAGATATTTTCCCATTCCGTCGTTGATCCGCCGCCCGGCGAGAATCACTTCCGGCAGATAGCCGAGCGCCTGCGCCTTGTGCGTGAGATAATAGGGATCCACCCCGATGCAGTGTCCGCCGACCAGCCCCGGCTGGAACGGCAGGAAATTCCATTTCGTCCCGGCGGCAGCCAGCACTTCCCGCGTATCAATGCCGATCCGGTGAAAGATTTTCGCAAGTTCGTTGACGAAGGCGATGTTCAAATCGCGCTGGGAGTTTTCGATCACCTTCGCCGCTTCGGCCACCTTGATCGAACTGGCACGGTGGGTGCCGTTCCGCAGAATGCTGTTGTACAGCGCGTCGACGGCCGCGGCGCTCTCCGGCGTCGAACCGGAGGTGATTTTCAAAATTTTCGTCAGGCTGTGCTCCCGGTCGCCGGGATTGATCCGTTCCGGGCTGTAACCGCAGAAAAAATCCCGATTGAACTCCAGACGGCTGAATTTCTCCAGCACAGGCACACACTCCTCCTCCGTACAACCCGGATAGACGGTCGATTCGTAAATCACGATCGAACCGCGCTTCATCGCCCGCCCCACCGTTTCGCTGGCGCGCAGCAACGGCGAAAGATCGGGCCGGTTGTATTGATCGACCGGCGTCGGCACCGTGACGATGAAAACATCACGATCCTTCAACTCATCCGGATTGCCGGAATATTTCAAATGAACTGCATCGCGCAACTCCTCCGAAGAGGTTTCCAGCGTCTCATCGACACCGCGGCGCAGCATCTCCAGTCGCGCCGGCTTGACGTCGAACCCGACCACATCGTACTTCCGGCCGAACTCCACCGCCAGCGGCAGCCCCACGTAACCGAGACCGATTACGCCGATCCGGACCGTACCGGTTCTGATTTTTTCCAATATCGCGGTCATCGTTGTTTTCACAGGTAAAAATTCTGCTTCTTCCGGAATCCCGGAGCGGAACCGCTCCGGGAACCGCGGTTCGAGCTCTCCCTTTCGCGCAAATCCGCCCTATAAGTTACCGTATCTTCCGGAATTTTTCAAGTCGTTTTGCCGTTGCCGGGAAAAAAAAAACGAACCGGCGGCAGGAATCACCGCCGATTCGAAATCTTCAAATTTGCGGAGCATCATGTTTCCGAAGATGCCGCCATGCCGTCATTCGTCCTTCCGCCGCACCGGAACCGCCTTGCTCCGAAACGATTGAATCGGTTTGAAATTGCTCAATCGGTACGCCTCCTCCGTCACGCGCACCACCTCGGCGGCCTGATCGAACGTCACCGGACAGGAAATTCCGTTGACGACGTCGTCATAAATGGCGTCCCAGATCGAGGGCGGATTGACCGGAACCTCATACAGAGAATCGACGAAATAGAGTTTCTCATCGAAGTTGCCGTATTCGAAGGGGGGATTTTCCGGATGCGGACGGAGCGCTTTGAGCTCGACACACGGATCGATGTAACGCGCGTGCAGTTTTCCATTCTCATACGCGATGCTGCCGCGGCTGCCGATGATCTCCATCTCCCGGCCCGGAAGCGCGTTGCAGCCGGAAACCTCCACGTCGGCCACCCGGCCGTTCTCCCCGGTGAGCACGATTTTGAAGAGGTCGTCGCCGGCGCCGATGCTGATGACGTGCCGCACATCCGCCCAGATGTTCCGCACCGGGGACTCCAGCAATTGCAACGCCTGATCGAGCAGATGCGGACCCCAGTTGGTCAGAAGTCCTCCGTAAAATTCCGGCATGGTCATCCAGTCGTTGCGCCGGCAGTAACCGATGCTGCGGTAAAGTTTGATGTACTGCACTTCGCCGATCACCCCGGACGCGATCACTTCGCGCAGCTTCAGGAACGGCGCCTCGAACCGGCGGTTGTGCCGGAAAAAAAGCTTGCCCGGATGTTCCTTCAACGCCTCGCGCAGCAGATTCATCTCCGCCGTTCCGGCGGCGACCGGTTTCTCCACCACCGCGATCTTTCCCGCCGCCATGATTTTCAACGCCATCGGCACGTGGTCCGGATGCCGGGTGCCGATGGTGACCATATCCAGTTCCGGAACTGCGAGCAGTTCATCAAGTGAAGCACAGCGGCGGGCCTCCCGGACGCAGTCGGGCAGATTTTCCAGCCGCTCCGGAACATTGTCCGCCACGGCGACACAGCGGAAATGTTCCGGATGAGCGCAGAGTTCCGGAATGTGACCGAAACGACCGATCCGTCCCATGCCGATGATTCCGACATTGAGAATACGCATTTTTACAGCTCCTTTTCCTTTGATTCCGACGGCGCGTGCAAGACGGCCGTGTCGATTGTTTCAAGCGGATTTATCGTGCGGATTGTTTCAGGCGGTTCGGGTTGATGGGTGACCCGGACGGGCAGCATCTCCACGGGCGCCGCCCAGAAGAGCGCGTTGCGCAAAACGGTCAGGACGTTCTCGTCGTGGTAGATCGGATACGTCTCGTGGCCGGGCGAAAAATAAAAAATTTTCCCGGCACCGCGCTGAAACGTCACGCCGCTTCGGAAAACGTTTCCGCCCTCGTACCAGGAAAAGAAGATCGGTTTCCCGTCATCGGGAATGTCGAAGGGTTCCCCGTACATTTCCGTGTGCGGCAGCGTGAAACTCTCCGGCACGCCGCGCACGATCGGGTGCCCCGGCGCCGCCACCCAGAGCCGTTCCTTCTCTCCGGCCTCGCGCCAGCGCAGACGGCACTCCGTTCCCATGAGACGGCGGAAAATCTTCGAACGATGCCCGGAATGAAGCACGATCAGCCCCATTCCCTGCTGCACACGCAGGGCAATGCGTTCGACCAGTTCATCGGCGACCTCCTGGTGGGCGCAGTGTCCCCACCAGAAGAGCACATCGGTTCGATTCAGCAACGCATCGGGCAGCCCCTGAGAGGGCTGGTCGAGCGAAACCGGAGTCAACGTGCAGCGGGGATCGGTCAGAAGGGACGCGGCCAGATGACGGTGGATGCCGTCCGGATATATTTTCCGGATATGATCTCCCAGCGCTCCGGAGGTTCGTTCGTGAATGAATTCATTCCAGATCGTCACTTGAATTTTATGCGAATTCATCGTTTTCTCCATTTGCCTTTCGCCACTTCCGGTGTCATACTATGAAAGAATATAACGTCTGTGCGGCAAATAAAAATAGAGAAAATTGACGAGAATTTGCACAAAATGAACTTTTTTGACGGTCAAGTCTTCGTTCTCGGCAACAGTTCGCCAATTCACGATGCCATGCATCGCGGCAAAGCGCTTTATTATGGAATCCAGTACAACCACTCCGGCCGCTTCAGTTACCGGCGGGACCACGGTGAACTCTATTTCGCCGAAGGGCCGCACGCCTTCTTCACCGTGCCGGGCCATTATTATGAATACGGCAATCCGCCCGGCGAACCGCGGTCGCATCATTTCATCTGTTCGGAAGGCCCCCGCTGCCGGCGCTATCTGGAATCAGGTTTGTTCGCCGCCGACCGCGAACCGCCGCTGATTCCGGTCAAAGAACCCGAACGCTTTCTCGCCACGCTCACGGCCATTCTCCGACTGATGCGCCGCCCGGGACCGATGACAACTCCGCGGGCGATTTTACTCTACGAGGATCTCCTGCTGCAACTCTTTGAATCCGAACATGAAACACCGCAACTTCCGATTCATCAGGAAGCGTTCTTCACCGAACTGGTCGCCGCGGTCACCCGCGCTCCGGAAAAAATCTGGGATTTCCGGCGGGCGGCAAAACAATCCAATCTGACCGAAACTCATTTCCGGCGGCTCTTCAAGCGGATCACCGGCCTCCCCCCGCAACAGTTCCTGATTCGGCAGCGTCTGCAGCTGGCGGCTCAGCTGCTGCTTGAAAAACCGCAGCTTCCGATCAGCGTGGTCGCGGAAACGTGCGGGATCGGCAATGCGTATTATTTCTCCCGCATGTTCCGGAAATATTATCACGTGCCGCCATTGGAATTCCGCAGGTCGCTGGCCGGATACCGGAACGGGCTAGAATGTTGAAGATATTTTCCGCGCGAAATCCCGCAGCTTAAAACCCGTCGCGCGTCAGATGATATTCGCGCCCGCAGAACTGGCAGCGGATCACCGGATCGGGATTTTCGGCGAGGAGCCTGGCAAAATCCTCTTTCCCAAGCATCTGCAGCGTCGTTTCGCGCATATGTTTTTCCGAACAATGACAGTGAAAGCGCGCCGCCGCAACCGGAAATATCGCCGCCTCCACCGGCGTCGGAGATTCGCAGACCCATTGCAGCAGATTCCGCAGCCGCACTTCCGGTTCGACGCTCCGGTCCGCGAGAATGCTCCCCGCTTCCGCGCAGAGCAGCTGGTTGCGCATCCGGTCGAACTGTTTCAGATCGCATCCCGGCATCGCCTGCAGCAGAACTCCATCGGCGAAACGCACCGGAGAGGAGACATCAGGCTGCAGCGTCACATCGCACCGGATTTCCGTTTCGGTCTGATCGCTCGCCGAAAGGAAATAGCCGAGCGCCGAAGAAGGCAGAATGAATGCGCTGCGCACCTGCCCGGAATTCAACACCTTTCCATCGCGGGAACGGGTTACCGCGACCGTCGCGCCGCCGTCGCCGCAGGCGTTTTCGATGGAATCTGCCGAACTCATCACGTGTGGATTGCGAATGAATCCGCGCACGGCGCCGTCGGCGGTCACGTCGGCAAGCAGACCGGCGACGGGTCCGTTGTAATCGATCCGGATTGAAAACTTTTCGCCTCCGTCAAGCAGCACGCTCATCAGTGCCGCACTCGAAAGCATCCCCGTGAGCAGACGTCCCGCCACCGGATCCGCATCGTGCCGCAGGATTCCTTCGGAACCCAGTTGCCGGAATGCACCGTAAGCCAACCGGATCGCGTAAGAATTGACCACCACGCGCATCAGAAAATCAGAATCGTTCCGTAAAACCATAAAAGCCTCCATTCCCGCCGGAATCCACTTGCAAAACCCCGTCCCCGGGGATACTTTATACTTCAACGATACTATAACACAATCAGGAACGATATCAAATGCCAACGCCATTATTATTCGCCTCCTTTGCGCCGAAAACACTCGAACCGAACCTTTCCATCGGCAATAAATTCATTCGTCTGCTGGAAAAACTCGATCTTGCCTCCACTGTGTCGGGTCGGCGCGTTGCGATCAAGATGCACCTCGGCGGCGGCGGCGGGTTTTCGACCATCCACCCCTTCTTCGTGCGCAAACTGGTCAGGGCGGTCAAGGATGCCGGCGCCGCGGAGGTATTCGTCACCGACCTCTACCGCGACACCGTCGACGCCATCGACCGGGGTTACACCGAAGAGGTGTTCGGCTGCCCGATCGTGCCGGTCTGCAATGAAAAGGATGATAATTTCCGCACCTTTCCGGTGGAACCGCCCTTCCTGACGATGGATCGGATTGAACTCGGGACGCCGATCCTCGAAGCGGATGTGCTGCTGGATTTTTCCCATGTCAAGGGGCACGGCGTCTGCGGTTTCGGCGGTGCGTCGAAGAATCTTTCCATGGGCACCGTAACCGACAAGATGCGCCAGATTCTCCATTCGCTTGAAGGCGGTCTGGTCTGGGACGAGGAGAAATGCATCCACTGCAACGCCTGCGTCGAAAACTGTCCGAATCATGCGATGAAGTTCGAAGACGGCAAACTCGACGTATTCTATCACAATTGCAAATTCTGCCAGCATTGCGCGCTGATCTGTCCGGTCAAAGCCGTTCACATGACCGCGGGCGGTTATCTTGACTTCCAGCGCGGGATGGCGATGACTTCGGCGAAACTGCTCGAAAACTTCCCCGGTGACCGCAAGCTCTTCATCAACATGCTGATGGACACAACCATCTTCTGCGACTGCTGGAGCATGACCACCCCGCGGCTGATTCCGGATATCGGCATTCTCGCCGGGCGCGACATCGTGGCGATCGAACAGGCGACGCTCGATCTGATCGACTCCGCGCCGCTGATCCCCGGGGCGCTGCCGGCGAACTGGGATCTCGACCCGGATGAGTCAAAACACCTCTTTGAACGCATTCACCACAAGGATCCCTATGCGGTGGTGAAATATCTCGCCGAACTCGGTTGCGGTTCGCGCGAATATGTTCTCAATGAAGTGGAATAATCTCCCGCGTTGACAGCATGAAGAAAAAAACGCTCCGGAGCAGCAGTTATGCATTTTCTCTGCTTCGGAGCGGTGGGACTCATTCCGGGATCACTTCCGGAATGATTCCGTCTGAAATGTTCCAATCACATCGCTGAATTCCGGATACGGCTCTTCGGAGCGATCGATCAAACCGTAATTGTTCCCGCCGCTCGCGGTCGGTCGGAACCACATCTGCCAATGCATTCCGATGACAAACGGCAGATTGCTCAACTGTTTGACCATATCCATATAAATGCGCGCCCGTTCGGCTTGTTCATTCTCATCGGTTCCGGAGACGGTCCACTCGGTAATCAGGATCGGCCGGCCGGTCACTTCATGAATTTTCTTCAGATCCCGGAGCTGGCGGTCAGAATAATTCCGCCCACCGTAGGAGTTCACCGCGATGATGTCGAAATGCCGGAAATGGCGCAGCGGAGCATAATCGCACAACCGTTCTCCCGGCAGCCGCGGACTGCAGATCAGCGCATCCGGATCCTGTTTCCGGATCAGATCGATGACGGTCTTCACATACGTTTCGACCAGAAAATCCTCGAACGCCTCCATATCCTTCAAAAACGCGCCATGATTCTGCATCTGCGCCAGATCGGGCGGCGACGCGACGACCGCGGCGAAATCCTTCCATTCGAATTTGTGTCCGTCGCTCGACCAGGCTTGATTGAGCGCGTCAATCGAACCGTATTTCTTCTCCAGCCATCCCGCCATCGCCCGGCGCGCGGCGGGCGTCCAGCTGTAAGCGTAAAGCGGTACCACGCCAAGGCTGATTTCATTCTCCGGAAAAATGCCGATCCGTTCCCTGCCGAACTCCTTCTCGCCTGCGATCACCCCCGCAATCTGCTGCGCGGCCTCCTCCCTCCACTCCGGGTCGAATGGATCCGCCATGCGGGAGGTGCCGCCGACGGGGACGACTGCTCCGGTGGGACTCTTGAGAAGATAACGACCCGAACCGGCGTTATTCAGATCGCAAATCGTCCAATGCCCGAGCCCTTTCCGGCCGGCGGTTCCGTAAAGATCCACAAACGACCAGGCGCCCAGAGAGGAAAACCCCCATTTTTTCAATTGCGTCGTCGCCCACTCATTCCAGTCGGCACGCTCCGGCCAGCGGCTGCGAACCGCTTCGCCGCGCACGGGATCCATCTGATCCCACCAGGAGTTCTTCACCGGATACGAACAGTGATTGACGCCGAGGTCGAAAAATCCCTCACCTTCGGGCGAAGTCAGATACCAGACGCCGTCTTCGTTTTTGAACAAACCGAAATGTTCCGATTTCTCCAGGCCGGTCACTTTCGGATGCCCGGCGGCGGCCGGAATCGTCACCGGGGTCTGCACCGCCTCCTCCGGCGGCGGTGGCGCATCTTCCAGGCGATACACGCCGACGTCGTCCACATAGGCCTGAACCGGTCCGTCCGTGGCGAGAATATTGACCCCGACCGTCCGGACTTTATCGCTGACGGTGAACTTCTTCCAGAAATAAACCCAGTCGTCCGGCGTATTTTTGTTCCAGAGCTGGAGGACCAGCGGATGATCCACTCCGCCGTCGCCGTCGATCAGATGGAGCGCCACGCAGGGCCGGGCAAAACTCTTGCCGCGCCAGGTGACGTAACCTGCAATCACATATTCCCCGGACGGCAGTTTAAGATCCTGCCGGAGCATCACCCAGCGCCCGTAATCCGACGCACTGTGCTGCAGCGTCCCCGAATACGAACCGCTCCGCACGATATTCGGATCACATCCGACCTGAATGGTATGCTTGCGCCAGTTGTCGCCGTTTTTTCCGCCTTCGTCCAGCACATACCAGTACTTCGGAAACTTGTCGGCGGACAACTCCTCGAAGCCGCCGTTCCGAATCAGATTCTTCTCCTCAGCCGCGCCGGACACAACTTCGCACAGCAGCAGCACCATCAACAGTAATTTACGCATAACCAAACTGTTTTTTCCTGAATTAAAAATTAAATTAAAGTATGTCCTGATAGAAACTTTCCACATACTCCATCTCCTCCATCCGCCGACCGGCGACGTGGAAATCCAGATAGAGATTGTTGCTCTTCCCGCGGTGCCGGTAATAGATTTCGTTGAGCCGCGCAACGGAAGGATTCCCGACCGCGGCATCGTGGTCGGTGGTCAACAGCAGATTGTGGGGCCGCGGATACTGATGAAGTTTATGAAACGTGGTGAAATTCAGAAAACTGTTCGCGGCAATCGTATACTCCTTTCCCAGTCCCGATGGACAACTGTAAGGTTCCGACCGGTAGACCGTCGTCCAGCGTTCCCAGCTGTCGATGGTGTCGTGTCCGGTGTAGGGAGAGATGAAGGGAACCCAGTTATTGTACCAGCCCTTGTCCGGATACATGCTGCCGGTCATGTAAATTTGAGGAAAAAAATCGTTGTGATCGGACAAATACATTGCAAACCCCATTCCCAGCTGTTTCTGATTGCTGATGCAGCGTGTCGCATGAGAGGCTTCCCGTGCCTGATTCAATGCGGGAAGCAGCATCGAAGCGAGAATGGCGATGATCGCAATCACCACTAATAGTTCAATTAATGTAAAATTTTGACAGGCTCGCCGGAAAACCGCCGCGTTTCTGAGATCATTGCACAATCCGCCAGGCACTTGAGGAACAAATGAACCATTCATAACAAAACCTCCTTTTGATCTGATCGGTTCCACTGCGAACAGCCGCATTTAAATTCATTTCACGTGTTATTGCTTTTGCCGCAAAAAATCACAAAATGTTCTTCAACGTCATTCCGGGAGTAAAAACCGGAGTAATCATCCGGTAGATCGGCGGAGCATCCATGCGCAATTCACGCTGCCGGATTACTTCAATTGCCCCGAACACATGCTCTCTCGCCGGCGCACTCACACACGCGAATCGCGGCCGGTAAAACGACATCTCCTGCCGTTCGCCGAGCAGAACCAGCGAGACGTCATCCGGAATTTTCACTCCCATATCATCAAATGCTGCGACGATTCCCCACGCAAACGAGAGAAAACTGACGATTACGGTGAATGGAAACGGCCGTTTCAGCGAAGTCAATTTGTCATACACCGCCTGATGCGGCAACCGGAACGTAGGGGTGTCAACACTCAGATCAAGCGTTCCGAGCATCTCCTCGCCGACCAGCTGCCCGACCCGTGCCTGCCAGATGGAACGGAGGGTCGGCACGGGCGGAAGTTCCACATTCGGATCCGGACGCTGTTCAAGGAGAGCAATCCGCCGGTGACCGGCTTCCATCACCTTGTCCAGCAAAAGGTTGCTCTCCCACTCCCACGATCCCATCACCGTGTCGAATCCATACTGATATGCCACCGCGGCAAGAAACACCACCGGTTTCCGGCGGTCGAGCAACTTTTCGCGAACCGCCTCCGACATCTCCGACGGTATCGACGGAGGAGAAACAATCAATGCGTCACACCCGTTCCATGCATCCATCAGCGCCCGGTCCTGCCAGGAACGCACGAAAAACAACTTCAGAATATAATTGGATGCCTCCGCCGCTTCGGTCGCATACATGATCAGATCGGAGTTCTCCGGCGCAGCCCAGGCGGGAATGATCATCCCGAGCGTCTTCTGCACTTTACTTTCGCAAATCTGACGGCGGACAAAAGTACCGACCCCGGGCACCCGTTCCAGATACGACTCCTCCACCAGCGAACTTACCGCCTTGCGCACGGTCATATAACTTACTCCGAACTTCGCCGCCATCTCCCGTTCCGACGGCAACAGCATCCCCCGCGAAAAATTTCCCATCGTGATCTCGCGCAGAATCTCTTCCCGTAAACGTCCCGTCTTTTTGCCGCTGTATCCCGTCGTATGCATATCGATCCAGTTTTATTCAATGTCAATAAAAATTACTGTCACCGCTATAATTATGATTCACACTCAATAAAAAGTCAATTCACATTCTGAAAAAAAAGGATTTTTTTCCGGGAAAGCGCGAAAACGCGGGAACCTGGCGATATATTATTCACGCTTCGGGTCGTTCCGCCCCGACGGCATCGGAATCTGCGTCGGAATCAGCGTCAACACAGTTGGAAGCATGAACACCGAGGACGAATTCGCCGCGCCAGGTGCGGCCGGCGGTTTGTTTCAGGAGTTCTGCGGCGGTGCCGCGCAGCACCTCCTCGTGCAGTTTGGTCGCTTCGCGGATCACGGCGAGCTGCGTGTCGGGACCGACGATTTCGGCGATTTCGGCGAGCGCCCGGGCGATCCGGTGCGGAGATTCGAAGAAGAAGACGGTTTTGCCCTCCGTGCGGATTGATTCGAAAAATTTCCGCCGCCGCCCCGGTTTGACCGGCGCGAACGCGAGAAACGCGAATTTATCCACCGGCAGCGCCGACGCCGTCGCGGCAAACGTCAGCGCCGAAACGCCCGGAATGATTTCCGGCGTGATGCCGTTCCGAATCGCTTCGCGCACCAGAAAGAAGCCCGGATCGGCGATCGAAGGCGTTCCGGCGTCGGAGACCGAGGCGACGGTGAGACCGCCCTGAATGTCGGAAATCAATTGTTCACATTTGCGGTGTTCGTTGAAGGCGTGGAAACTTATGAGCCGGGTATGGATGTCGAAGTGACTGAGCAGCTGCCGGGTGCGGCGCGTGTCCTCCGCGGCGATCAGGTCGGCTTCACGCAGCACGTTGAGTGCGCGGAAGGTGATGTCGTCCAGATTGCCGATCGGCGTGCTGACCAGATAGAGTCTGCCCGCCGCATTCGAGGGAGTGTTTTTCGCGTCCATGATTGTCAATGTTCCGTCCGGTTGCCGATGCGTGAATGTTTGAATGAATGATTCTGGAATATAATGTAACATGAAACAAGCAGAAACTCAAACCGCCGAAGGCGAACGACTGGTAAAATTTCTCGCAGGCGCCGGCATCGCCTCCCGACGCGCCGCAGGCGCACTCGTGAAAGCCGGACGGGTCGCCGTCAACGGCGAAATCGAATTCGAACCCGGCAGACGGCTCCTCCCCGGCGACGTTGTCACCTTCGATGGTACAATCGTCACGCCGGTTGAAACGCTGCATTACATCATGCTCAACAAACCGCGCGGCTACGTCTGCACCAGCGCCGATCCCCATGCCGAACAACGCGCAATCGAATTGATCGATCTGCCGGTACGGCTGTTTTCCGCCGGCAGACTCGACAAGGAGAGCGAAGGAATGATCCTCTTCAGCAACGACGGCGCGTTCGTCGAACAACTCAGTCATCCACGCTACGGCATCCTCAAGCGTTATCACGTACGCGTAAAACGGGAATTCACTCCGGACGAACTTCAGAAAATCCGTTCCGGCGTCGAAGACGGCGGCGAAATCCTCCGTGTTCATGCCGTAAACCGCATCGCCCCGTGCGAATACGAATTCGTACTCAACGAAGGAAAAAAGCGGGAAATCCGCCGGATCACCGCCCGTTGCGGCGCTCCGACCATCCGGCTGAAACGCGTTCAGATCGGTGCGCTCCAGTTGGGAAACCTTCCCGTCGGCGCGTGGCGCGAACTTTCTCCTGAAGAACGGCGCGCCGCCCTCACCGTCCTCATGGATGATTCGCCGCGGCAGCGGCGGCAGGCGCGGTGACGGTCAGCGAACCACTCACCAGATTGGTCACGGTATTGTAGGCAAGATCGAGTCCCGCCTCGTTGAAGCGTCGGAGCAGCGTCAGATGAATTTCCGTCCGCCACGTTTCCTCCACTTCGAAATTGTCGGTCTTGAACCACATGATGAGCTGCAAATTGAGCGCCGATTCGCCGAAGGAACGGAAAAACACCCGCGGTCTGTACTCTTCCGGATCCGGTCCGTGAAAATTATCGACGACTTCGTGTACGATCTTCATGGCCGTCTCCATCTCTTCCGCGGTCGTATCGTAGGTCAGTCCCAGCGTCATGCAGTAACGGATCACCCCCCGGGCGCTGATGTTCTCGATATTCGCCGACGCGATCGTGCTGTTAGGGATGGTGTAGACGCTTTCGCTGTCGGTCCGGATACGGGTGCTGCGCATTCCGACGGATTCGACGATGCCGTCGATCCCGCCCAGTTGAATCCGGTCGCCGCAGCGGAACGGCCGGTCGAGAATGATCACCATCGTGCCGAAGAAATTCGCCAGCGTTTCGCGCGAAGCGAACGCCACCGCCAACCCGACCACCCCCGCCCCGGCGAGGAGCGTGGTGATGTTCAAATCGAAGATGCTCTGTCCGATGAAGAGCAGCGTGAGACCGCCCAGCGTGATCTTCAGAAATTTGCGGGTGATTTCAACCATCAGCGCGTCGAGGCTGTTGTCCGGGCGGCGGGCGAAATCGAGCAGCCGGCGGTCGAAAACGGTGATGAGTTCAAATCCCGCCCACGCAACGATCAAAGTCATGATCGTGAAAAACAGCCGTGCATCCCACGGATAAAGATCGGGCAGCGAATGCAGAAGCGGCAGCATGAAACCGAACACCGCCACCGTCACCAATAGAAAGATCAGGGGCGACGCCAGCGCCGCCGGCAGTTCCCGCCGCAACGGCCACCTTTCACGATCCGGACGGCGCGTCAGGCGCCGTATCCCCAGTGACAGCAGCACTCCGACCAGAATCGAACCGGCGCTTCCGACCAGGAAAAGATTCAAGGCCCGTCGTTCCCGCACGAACCATGTCTCCACCTTGCGGACATCGCTGCGCAGAGTGTCTTTCAACTCCTCGTCACTGACGGAGGGGAGCGTTTCGCGGCCGGAGAGAATTTTTTCGATTTCATCCGGCAGCGTATCCTGCCGCGACGGAGCGGCTGGAGCCGTTGCCGCGACGGCAGAAGGCGCTTTTTCCGGGAGAGCTTCCTGCACAACGGCAGGCAAATCTTCGACCGCCTCTGCCGACGACACTCCCGGAAACAGCAGAAAAATCAATCCCGACAAAATGAAATATCCCGATTTTCTCATTCCTCGCCTCCTCATCGCTCCTCCGGAAGAGTTCCGTACCGGAGTTGTCCGTTTGCTGGAATATAACGCCCGGACGGGAAATTTTCAAACCGCCACACCTGTCCCGTCCGCCTTGCACTTGAAAAATTTTTCCCGCTGATATAATTTAAGGAATACGTCCGAATCAAGAACCCGTGAAAGGATTCATCATGCTCAAAGTTTACGGTTGGAACGTCTGTCCGCACTGTCACAGAACAATCGCCTGGCTCGAAGCGCACCACGTGCCGTTCGAATATTTCGAAATCGAGGAACAGCCACCCGAAATCATCCGGAAGGTCGTCGAGGTCAACGGCGGTGACGACTGGGTCGTCCCGACGCTCGAATACAACGGCCGCTGGCGGCCCGGAGAGACGTTCGACGCCGGACGGCTGGAAAAACTCCTGCGCGAATGGGGAATTGAAGTCAGGTGAATCCATGACGTCCCGCGCCTTCTCTTCCATTATCGGCAACGGATTTCTGCCGGCGGTGCTGGCGACGCTGCTCTGGAGCAGCGCATTTGTTTCAGCCCGTTACCTGCTGGGCGGCACACCGCAACGAATCGACCCGATGTCGCTGGTCTGTTATCGTTTTCTGATCGGGGCGGGGGTGATCTTCGCCATCGCGAGACTGCGGGGCGAACCGTTGAAACTGCATTCGATCCGGGAAGCGGTCGAAACGATTCTGGTGGCGCTTCTCCTCTATTTCCTGATGAGTTTCCTCTTTTTCCTCGGCCAGCCGTCGGTCAGCGCAACGACATCGGCACTCTTCATCGAATCCGGCCCGGGATTGATCGTCATCGCGTGGAATCTCCTTCGCGGCAGGAAAACCACCCGCACGGAGATTGTCGCAATCGGGCTGGGAGTTCTCGGCTGCATGCTGGTGCTCAACATCATTACCGTCAATGGAATTCATTATGACTTCACAAGTCTTGCTGGACAACTTTTCCTGCTGGCCGCGGCGATCTCCTGGGTGGCCGGTTCCGTCCGCGGGCAGCAGTTGATGCGCCGGTCCAACTGGCTGCCGCTCACCGGATGGAGTCAGCTCATCGCCGCCGGCATGATGCTCCCGTGGATGGGAATCTTTCATGATCAATTGATCTTTCCCTGCGAATTCGGTGCGTGGAACGCGGTTGTCGTCATGGGAATTTTCCCGTCGGCGCTGGCCTTCATCGCCTGGAGTTATGCGATGCCGCGCATGGAGTTGTGGAAATTGAGCCTGATCCAGAATCTGACGCCGGTCTTCACGCTGGCGGGGGCGTGGCTGCTGCTTGGCGAACAACTCTCGGCGTTGAATTTCCTCGGCGTCGCGCTGGTGCTGAGTGCGGTGGCAATTACAGTTCTACCGCAGAAACAGCCGTAAAAACTTCTCCGCCGATGCAGATCAGGAAAACATGCCGGAACTGATCATTTGATGCAGAGACGAGTTCGATAACTGCGGGGCGACTCCCCGCGATATTTGCGAAACATCTTGGAAAAATGAAATTCATCATGGAATCCGCACAGCGCGGCGACTTCAGCAACCCGCCGGTTCGCTTCCAGCAATAATTTGTCCGCCAGACGCATTCGGCATTCCCGCAGAAACGTACCCGGCGCAAGCCCGGTCAAATCCTTGAAGAGCCGCCGGAAATGAACCTCGGAAATCGCCAGCCGGCGCGCTTCCTGTTGAAAATTCCAATCCGATCCGGGCTGCATCACGATTTTCCGGCGCAGCGTTTCGAAGGAATCGGCATATTGCCGATAAAGCAGCCGGGGCAGCGTCGGTTGCTCGGCAATCCGCAACAACACCTCCTCCAGCAGCAACACGGTGCGGCCATGATTCAAACCGCCGGGAACACGTTGCAGCGTCATCACTTCCAGCATCAGTTCCCGTAATTTTTCCGCCTCGAGAATTTCACAAAAGGGTTCCGTTCGCTTCAGTTGAAACAATCCGCTCTCAATCCATCGCTTTACCCGCGTCCCGCGAAAACACACGTGCAGATGGGTGCGGATCTCACCCGGCGGAGCGCCGTAATTGAATGCAACCCCGGGATAAGTAAAAAACACATGCGGACCTTCACAACAATACTTCCGGCCATCGCCGACCCACAGTTCGCAACGTCCACGCCAGTTGAACTGTATCCCGTAGTACTCATCAAAAAAACGCGCACACTGCCGAACGGCGGTATCTCGCTTCTCATCGTAATTGACAATCTCAATATCTTCAAAATATCCCACGGGAAGACCTCGTTGAAAAAAAGATCAAAAATGACATATTTTCATCAAAAACGCCATACCGTTCCGGTACTTTCTGTGCTATAATTATAACAGATTTTCCCAAAAAACGCAAATTTCGCAAAGGTTTTTCATGAATAAGATCGCATTTCTTCTTTTCACTCTGCTCCCGGCGGCGTTCCTGCAGATTTCCGCACTTTCCGCGGCGGAACTCCTCCCCGCCGCGCCGGAGGAATTCGTGTTTTCGCCGAACCGGGAAACAAAGCTTCACTTCACCGGCAGCACGGATGCTCCGGAATACACGATCACCGATTATCACGCCCGCCGGATCGGTTCCGGCACGTTGCACCAGGACGGAGAAACGCTCTGGAGCGCCACCGTAAAACTTCCTCCGGGCTTCTACGAATTGAATGTCGACGGCCGGACTTTCGGCGTATTGGCCATTGAACCATTCTCCGGAGAACCCGATCCTTTCTTCGGAGCCGACTGCGCGATGAGCTGGCTGGTTCCGCCGCAACCGGAAACGCTCCGGGAAATGCTCGTGCAACTCCTGCACCGTTCCGGCATCGGGGTTGTCCGGGAGCGGATGAGCTGGCCGGAAATCGCTCCGGAACCGGGGAAATTCGATTTCGAAGGCGGAAGAAAAAACCGTTCGCTGCGTTCCACATACCGGGAAAACGGCATCAGACTTCTCGACGTCATTCACAACGCGCCCGCCTACCTCGGATATTCGACTGCCACCCCCTATCCCGATGATCTGGCGGCGACCGCCCGCGCCTTCGAGCAAATTTCCCGCGCGCACGATCCGGCCTTCGTCGCCCACCGGGAAATCTGGAACGAACCCGACCTTCAGGGGCATGACCGTTTCTTCCCGGTGGCGGACGCGATCATCTACGCTTTGCGCCGGGCCGGAACCGGCGTCACCATAGCCGGGCCGGTGCTCTCGCAGCATCCGAGTGAAGTCTTCCTGCTCCGGCTCGCCGACGATGAACAGCTGCCGCTTTTCGACGTATTCACCTTTCACGATTACCGCGCGCCGGAAAAAATGGCCTCGACTGCGGAAAAATATCGCACACTCCTCGAGGATGCCGGGGCTTTCGACTGTCCGATGTGGATCACGGAATCCGGCAAGGAGTGGACTCAGCAGCCGGTTCGGCCGCGCATGGAGGATGACAAGTGTTCCGCAAGCTGGAACGTCCGCCGCGCACTGGAGGCGCGCGTCGCCGGAATCGATGCGTTTTTCGCCTTCGTGCTCACCTATTATCCGGAGGGCATCGTCAATTACGGCATGCTCGACAAACATCACACTCCGCTGCGCTCCTTCGCGGCCTATGCCGAAATGGTACGGCGCCTGTCGCACTTGAAATATATTGGGAAGCTTGAAAATCCAGATGGTTACGTCTTCTCCGACAACAACGGAAACGCGACCGTCGCACTCGCCCGGGGAAATGCGCCGGGCGCCATTGAAAATTTCCCGTTCCCGGTCTCCGCGGCCTGCGGCATCGATGGACGTGCCCTCGCATTCGACAATGGAAAATTCGAATGGGATGACGATCTCATCTATCTTGAGACCACCATGGAGGCGCTGCGGGGGCATTTCACCCCGGCGAACCGCACCGCGAAAGTGCGCCGCGAACCGCGCCTTGTCCGCAAACCTTCGGCGGTCGTGATCGATCCGGTTTATGAGGAAACGCCGCTGCAGTTCCGGGCGTTCGTGTATCAGGCGGAAGCCACCGGGGAATTTGAACTGCCGTTGAAACTCTGGAATCTTGCCGACACCCCGGCGACAATCCGGCTGCAACTCGAGTATCCGCCCGAATACGATCTCCCAGGCGGAGCCGTTCCGGTTGAAACGCTCACGCTGCCACCGGGGGAATGCACCCGTTACGTGGTACATTTCCCGCTCAGACCGATTCCACCGGAAAACGGTTATTATCTGCCGTTCAAGCTGCGGGCCTTCGACGACGAAGCCGGTACCGTGGCGACGCGCACCGTGCCGATTCTGGTCTCTCCGAAACTCGAAGACGTGTTGAAGCAATACGCCGTCTGTCATGAAATCCCGGTGGCCGATCCGCAACGGCCGTGGAGTGAAAACGCCACCCCCGGCTCCGAACTGAAACAGGAGATCAGAGACGGCAGTTTCCACCTTGCAATCACCTTCCCGCCGAAGGTCGATCCCTGGGTCTATCCGCAGCAGCGCCTGATTCCGACGCCGGAATTCGCCCGGTTCGACACCGTCATCGCCCGGGTGCGAATGACCGGTGCCGGTGACTGCCGCATTCTGTTGCAGCAGGAGTCGAAAAGCTCCTTCATGACGCCGTGGCGGCGGCTCGTCACCGACAATGGAGAATGGAATCTCGTGATCGTGCCGCTCTCCAGTTTCGTCCCGATGAATTTCAATGAAACGGCAGCTCTCGACCCGGCGAAGCTCAATCAGATCGCCATCGGCTTCAACAGCCGCAGCCCGGATCGGAAAAACACCTTCGAAGTCAGCGCCCTTTATTTTGCAGGAGAAAGGAAATAATATGAAGACAATTCGAAACTCATTTTGCAAATTCACATTGATTGAATTATTAGTAGTTATTGCGATCATCGCCATTCTCGCGTCGATGCTGTTCCCGGCGCTGAATCGGGCGCGCGATCGTGCAAAGGCGGTTTTGTGCGTCAGTAATTTGAAACAGATCGGGCTTGCCTTTTCAATGTACGCAGATAATTATAATGATCTTTACATGAATGCACAACCTCGTGACGACGGGAAACGCTGGGCTCACATTATGGGAGAACTGAACTATATTCCCGTGCCTCAGGCGGAAACCTACGGCGTATGGAATTGCCCGGGATTTTTGACCGGCATCACTGTTGAACAGAATGTTTATGGAGTCCCCATCGGAACCACCGAGCAGGGACCGGACGGTCCCGCTGCAGGAGTCGTTTATCGCAAACGCTCCAAAATGACCGAATACGATGTAGTTGCAGCCGATTCCACCCGCTGTGGCGGCTCCTGGGCTCAATCCTATGCATTGACGCAGGCGGCGGCGGGATTGGGATATCTTGACAATACCTCCACGGCCAAGGGAATTCACCTGCGGCACAGCGGATTTTCCCGCGCCAATGCCGTGATGTCCGACGGACGTGTCGCCACAATTGATGCCAACTGGATCAAGGAGGGCGGTATTTACGTCTTCTCCAACCGACCGACCAACTGATGTGGAAAGAGAATCATTTTTCTGCCGCCGCGTTATGTATCAAGTTCTCTCGCGCGTCAGCCGCGCGTCACGATAGGCGGCGTAATCCATGTAGAGCGTCGCCGCGCGTTCCCCGCCGACGTGAACCGGGTGGTCAGGGTGGTGCATCAAACCGGGATACTGGTAAATAAGTTGTTTCTCCACGAAGGGCGCGGTCAATTCAAGTTGAGCTACCAGGCGGGAGAGTTCGGTCGGCACCAGGGCACCCCGCCCGTCGAATTCCCAGATTTCAACGTCGTTCCAGATCGCCGTGCGCCCTCGGGAGCGAAAATAGGCCGTCCAGTAATCAACCTTCTCCGTTGTCTCAGGCGCCCAACCGTCGTGTGCACGGCGAAGAAGTTTGTAGAGAAACGGCAACCGCTCCAGGCTCTGCACACGGTCGGCGCGTGAGAAACGTCCGAACATATCCGGTTCCACTCCGAGTCCAACGCAATCCTGATAGGCGACAATATCCACATCGATATCTTCGAGCAGCACGGGAGTCATCAAAGTTTCCGCACACGGCGCGATCATCAGCGGAGCGTCGGAGAGTTGTCGAACCGCCGGTACAATCTTCCGCAAACTGTCCCGCCCCGCCGGAACTCCCGGAGGATATTCATACGTCCAATACCACCCGGCAAACGAACGCCGTTCCCCATACAGTTCCAGCAGTTCGGAACAGATTAATTTCATCCGTTCGATCACCTCTCCGATCCGCAGATAAGGATCCGCCGACCGGGTGGCGCCAAGTCCGTAAAAAATTTTCATCCCCAGCGCATCCGCCGCCTCCACCACCGCGCCGAAGAGATCCTCGCGCATCCATTCCGGTTGCGGCAGGCGACCGCTCGGATAATACGCCTGCGGCTCATCCCACCCATGCCGGCAATCGATGCATTGCTGAAAAATCAATGTATCAATACCGATCGCGGCCATGTCGTGAACCATCCGATGCCAATCTTCGGCGGTCAACGAACGCAATTCCCGCTGGAAACGCGCCCCCTCCCGGTCACAATGGTGATCGAGCTGCAGAAACGTTCCGCTGATCAACCGGCTTTCGTTGAACATCATCATCTCATCTCCGCTCCGGTTCAACCGAAACAAAGAGCGAAGGGTCATCCTGCGGCTCACGGGAACCGCCGAGCGTACCACGGCGGAAATAACCGTTGTCACGACAGGAGAGTTTCAAGTCAAATTGAAATGCGCCGCTGAAGTCAAACTCCGCCCACGCCAGTTCGAATTCATACCCTCCGTCGCGCGGAACCATCTTCCAGCGGCAGCTTTCGACCGGCAGATAACGATGATTCTCAAGCCGCCAGCCGGCATGTTCCCCGCTGTAAGCGGGAAAGAAGCGCTGCGTCACCTCCAAACCGTCCCACAAAAAGAGTTCCAGTCCGGAACCGCGCCAGAAGTCGGGATCGACCCGGGTCTCGGATTCCCGCACCCGACCCCGCAGATGAAACGCGCCGTCAATGACCGCCAGCTCAAAATTCCCGAGCGCCTCCTCTCCGACAACGACCGGCGGCAGCGGCGCATATTCGCCGTCTGCGGGAAGCTTGAAACATTGCCGCACCGGATAATCCAGAAAGCGGCGGCAATTGCCGCAGACGATCTCCAGACGGCGCGTGGATTCCGGCAGCAGAACCGGATATTCCCGCACTTTTCCGGGAGCGAGCCGGACGGGAAAAGGTTCATTTCCGGTGATCTGCGCAACTTCATTGACCGTATGCCGGGAAGGATTGTGAATTCTGAGCATCGCTTCTCCATTCCGGAGACCGGATTCCGGAATTCGTGTCACCTCCCCGGAGATCGACAATGCCGGCCGTTCCCCGTCCAGCCGGGTACGAAGCGAACGGAAACACTTCATCACCTCCGCGGGAAGCGTGCCGTCGCTCCGGTTATACGGGACATCCCAGCTGACAACGCCGCCGCCCGCAACGATGTTTCCCGTGATCTGCGCAACCTCGTCGGCGCCGTAACGCAGCGGCAACGCGCACCAGTTGTTTCCCGCAAACGTCAGGATATGGTAAAGCGCACCGCCCACCGACGGCGTCCGGCAACAACTCAGATCCGGACGGGTGTTCTCTCCGGAAGTGTAATCTTCCTCTGCGGAAATCGCCACCGGATCGCGGTACACCCCCGGATTCGCCGCGAACACCGACCGCGGATTCCCCGCCCGGACCGCAGCCGCAAGCGAAGCGAAATTCGGTTCATCCGGAAAATCATAGAGCCGTTCCTTGAAATAACAGCCGTCGAACCACCAGCCGCAAACACGTGTTCCCCAACGTTCCGACCACTCCCGGATCACCGCCTCCCAGTTCCGCAGGAATTTCCGCAGCCGCGGATCCGAACTCCGGTACCGGTCGAGCACCTCCCGCTCCCGCGGGGACCACAATTGATAATCCCACGGCGGAATTCCATCGAGCGCAATCATCGCTTCGGTATCTCCGGCCGGACCGTGACACGGCAGATACACCAGAAGCGGAATCCGGTACGGCTGCAACGCCGCTGCCATGTCCGCGACCAGATCCCGGCGCGAACAACGGGAACGTCCATTCCCCTCCCGATTCGTCAAACGATCCAGCGTCCGGTTCGGCGAGCAGAACCAGCCGGAATTCTGCCCGAGCGTCAAAAAGAAATAACCGGCTCCGATTTCGGCCAGCTGCGAAGCGAGTTTCTCGGCGTCGAAGGCCTCCACTTCCGCATTCCAGCGGGCGGAATCCATCGGCGCATAAAGTTCGCGGGCGAGAAAATGCATGAAAATGCCCCATTTCGCCCGCTGCAGGAATTCAGCACGTTCGGAAAACATTCAGCGCATCTCCAGAAATAAATTTTCACAATCCAGTTGACGCATCTGCGTCTCATTCAACGGCCGGGCGCTCCCGTCGGCGAACCAGTTGTTGGCCATCCGGTTATGCCGCAGATGCGAGCGGAAATCCGGAAACATCCCGTCGAAACTGAAAAGCGCGTGCGGATAAAAATATGGAGGTCCGCCAAGATTGATCGAGTCCGTGAAGAGAATGAATTCCGACGGCATCCGCCGCACCCCCTCCACCGCCAACGAAGAACTCTCGATGTTGCTCAGGCGATAAACCTGTTTCGGACGCGCGATCGATGATCCGTCCGCCTTCTGAAACGTTTCGCGAATCCCGTAAGAAAACTGCCACCCCTGCGGCGTGGCCACATATAAATTCAAATCTTTCGACTGCGGCGTCAGCGACGGACAATTGATGACGCTGTGCGGCGGATCCGGCAGATATTTCCCCTGCGCCAGCGTCCAGCCCCAGTAACTGTATTCGGGATTCTGCGCCCACCGTGCCGGCGCGTAACCGGAGTAATCCTCCGCGTAGAGCAATGTGCTCAATCCCACCTGCTTGAGATTGCTCAGACAATTGATTGCCCGGGCACGCTCCCTGGCTTTGTTCAACGCCGGAAGCAGCATCGACGCCAGAATTGCAATGATCGCGATCACGACAAGCAACTCTATCAATGTAAAAAACTTACATCTGCAGAACACCCTCCGTTGCAACAATCCGGCACGCCATTCATTCTTCCAATTCGCCGCGCTCTGTTCCATCATATTCCGAAACCTCCCTTTTTCTACAGGTATTTTCCAATTATTTTCATCTCAAATACAGACGGCCGAACTGCCGGGGATCCTTCTCCGGATCAATCCCGCCGAAAAACCGGATGCAGCGACGGTTCGCATTGTTGTCCCAGTCGTTGATCAATACGGCAATCCCGAGCACCATGCCACGCTCAAGCGGTTGTTTCAATCCGAGTGTCTCCTTCGGAAACCAAACATGGTAAACACTTTTATTCCCCTGCCGTTCGAACGATGACTTCACCCGGAGTTCCGCGACCTCGTCAACCAGTTCCGGATCATAAGCAATCCAGCGCCACGGCTTCCGGTCGTCGGCCACGCCGTATTCGAACACCCGGTGGCCATTCAAACCGAACTGGGCATTCGGCTCCCAGCGCTTGAGCGCATCGACATCGAAACCAAACTGCACCGAATCCCCGCGCCAGATGGTGTTCCCCTCTCCAGACGGCGCATGAACCTTATCCTCCAATGAAATTTCCATGGCTACGCCGTCAGCCGTATAGGCGCATTTGAGCACGGCGTTCTCCACGGAGCGCCCTCCGATCCGCGACCAGTCGATCGTCTCGAAGGAAGCGACTTCCGGAGCGGCAAAGAGCGACAGATTGAATGTCTTTTCCCAGACGCATTTCCCCGCGGCTTCTATGGAAAATTTCACATTCTCCTCCCCCTCCGGCAACACCGGAAGCGGAACGCGAAATGTAACTTGTTTCGTCCCGGCATCAGGCTGCGCGGAGACAGTTTCAATTCCGCCCCCGGAGAGATGAAATTCCTGCGTTGCGGCGGGGAAATTCGAATGCAGCACCACCTCCAGTTCCGGCGCCCGATCCGGTTCCCAGCGAACTTCGGAGGAGATTTCGTCGGCAAAGGCCATCACCTCCAATGGTTGCAGAAACCATTTCCCGCCGCGCCGGCCGAGCACGCGGTATTCTCCGTCAGCCGCATCCGGCGCAATCCGCAGTTGGCCATTCGCTTCGGAAACCGGATCGAGCATCCAGAATTCATCGAAATCATGTTCCAAGGAGCCTCCTGGCAGCAGTTGCCGAACCGGAAGAGCCTCCAGCCCGGTAAGTGAATCGTCGTCGCTGTAAAAGAAAATCACATCAGGGGAAAGCTCCCAGTTTTCCCGCAACTCCAGCGGCCGCCCGGTAACGCTGTAAGCCGCCGTCACCGGAAACGGCAATGAAAAATCGTTCCGGATTCCCGAGGTATTCCATGCGGCGGCGACCATTCCCCCCTCCGGGCGGCGGAACAATGCGAACTGCAGTTCCGGCGAAAGCGCCAGCCGCACTCCGCGCGCCCCGGTCGCGCCGATGTGGCGGAACACCGCAGCCAACGCCCCCAGCCCTGGACGCGGATAGCCGGCGGAATCGACCAGGCTGAATCCCTCCTCTCCGGGATTGACATTCCGGTAATACAACGTAAAATACACGCAACCAGTCATTTGCGATGTACCAATCAGCGTCAACGCACGAGCAACGTACTGTTTCTGAACATTTTCCTCGACCGGCGGCTGCCAACCGCCTTTGCCACTGGTCCAGCCGAATTCAGTGTAAAAGATCGGCTTATCTCCGTAACCAGCTTCATTCCAATATTTTTCAAATGCTTCGATCCGCTCGATAAACTCCTGTTCCGGCGGAGTCCCCTCGACGTAGGGGTGCAAATTGACGCCGTCGAGCACGTCGTAAAGCCCGAGTTCGCCGAATTTGCGGATCAATCCCATATCGATGTTGCAG
>CALXNS010000114.1 GCA_944389815.1 uncultured Victivallis sp.
GTCGAACATTTCCAGAGATTCAATTCGTCCGGCGACGCTCCGGCAACCGGTCAGCATCGCTCCGAACCGAACCGTCACACCGGAATCCGCGCAGAGTTCATCGAGCAGCAGCGTCAGTGCCACACTGCTGAATTCGGTGCCGATCCGGGCGTCCCTCCGGTCGAGGCCTTCTTCAAGTTCCTCCAGAAACGTCCGACCGTGTGCACCGGGGGGGAATCGGTTGCGAAAACGAGGAAATCAGCGAATGAACCGGAATGCCGCCAAGCTGGAAATCCCGTTCGAGAAGCAGCGTCTCGCATCCCGTCCGGGCTGCGGCGACCGCGGCGGCAACTCCGCCGACACCGCCGCCGACGACGATCAAAGTGTAATGTTTTTTCATGATGAAACCTTTCTGGTCATGCGGTCGATGGCGCTTTCGACCACCAGACCGCGCAACCCGCGACGGAAAAATTCGTCTCCGTCGCCGGAAACCGGATGGAATTGCACCTCCGCGCCTTTCGTTTCCTCTACCTGTTTCAACGGCAATGTGGAATCATGCCACTCGATGCCGGCCAAACGCACTTTCCCCTCCCGGAGCGTGTCGCGCAATGCCTCTGCGAGCGATTCCACCGGAACCGAACCGTGACGCAGCGCTTCGGCCAGACACCCCTGCCGTCCGCAGTAACAGAGGCCGGAACCGGAAACAACCGTGCGATGCAGCGCGTTGCTGGCCGTACCGTGATAGCCGAGATCCGGACGACCCTGCTGAATGGTGCCGAACCGGAAACAACCCGGAGTGTATTCAATATAACCGATGGCGTGATTGCATTTGCGCGCCGCGGCGAAACCACGCGTTTTACAGAGAATGCGCGTCCAGACCCGCACCTCAGGAATCGTTCGCAATTGCGGCAGAATTCCGGTAAGATCACATGGTTCCCATTCGGAGAAACCGTAAATGCCGAAAATCACCCCCGGTTGCGGAGCAACCAGTCCATCGATCCCGATTCCCGCGCTCAGGAATGTGCGTTTCTCCTGTGATGCGCGTTCTGTGAGTTCGTCAAAAAGCTGTGCGAGCGCCCGGAAAAAACAGTACTGCGTCAACTCCGGAAGTGTCCTCGCCGCGCGACCAACCGGAGAACCGGAAAAATCCAGCAGTTCCGCGCACATCTCCCGGCCCGCCAGTCGGATCGCCAGATGCGTCCCGACTGCCGGATTGATCGTCAAATCCTCCACGGGACGCTTCACCGCCGCCTTCCGGTGCGGCGTCGCCAGCAGCAACCCGCCCTCCAGCAGCGCACGAGTGTGATTGGTGATCGAAGCCGGACACAATCCCGTGAGACGCGCCAGATCATTCCGGTTCAACGTCTCATGGAACAATACCGTCTTCAACAACTGATTTTCAAGCTCAGGAATCGGATCCATCATTCATTTCATCCTATGGCTGATCTCCATCTTTCAATATATATTTTACCATAATAAAATTAATAATGCAAGAGCGGAATCGGTAAATTTAATTTTATTTGCATTCCTCCGCATCCGGCACGTCACAGCGTCCTTTTCCGTCGGACATGCTCAGGCGCTACCTGTTCCCGGGGAATCGGATCGGACATCTGTAGCCAACGGATTTCCAGATTCTTCAGGCGTCCGGCAAAATACAGCCTGCCTGCACTCCCCTGACTGGCTGCGACACCGCAGTCGGCGAATTTCCACAGAAAAAAAACCGGCCCCGCCTGTGAAGGAGGGACCGGTGCGAAATGACGTTCGTCTCTTTTTCAGAACATGCGCCGTTTCTCAGTAGTTCTGCGCCTCGATCTCGAAGAACGCCTGCGGATGCTTGCACACCGGGCAGACTTCCGGCGCCTTTTCGCCGATGTAGATGTGACCGCAATTGAGACACATCCACCGGTTCGGGCCGGTCTTGACGTAAACTTCACCCTTCTCGATGTTTTCCGCCAGCTTCTTGTAACGCTCTTCATGATGCTTTTCAATCGCGGCAACCCGCTCGAACGTCCGGGCAAGCGCATCGAATCCCTCCGCGGCGGCTTCTTCCGCAAACCGCTTGTACATGTCGGTCCACTCCTCGTGCTCACCCGCCGCGGCAGCCTTCAGATTCGAAAGCGTGTCGCCGAGCAGGCCAAGTTCCTTGAACCACAGTTTGGCGTGTTCCTTTTCGTTGTTCGCGGTCATCTCGAAAATCGCAGCAATCTGTTCATAGCCTTCCTTGCGGGCCACGCTGGCAAAATAGGTGTATTTGTTGCGGGCCTGCGACTCTCCGGCAAAGGCATATGCGAGATTGGCGGCGGTCTTGCTGTTTTTCAGTTCGGGCATTTTCTTTCCTCCTGTATATTTTTTTCCCAAGCGTTTCGGGCGACGTTATAAACATAACGGCGCTTTCCTCTATTTTCAAGTCATTTTTGATAAAAATTATCAAATATTGCCGGAAAGATACTTTTCTCCGGAGAAATCGTGATAATTTTCCAGGGAAAATACCGGAGAACGCTTCATCCACGGAAAATCCTCCGGTCCGGGCAGTCGGTTCTCTTCGAACGCCCGGCGGATGACGCGATCGATCCCCGGCACGATCCGGCGACACACGCCTGCGGAATTCTTCACCACCCGGACGGCATCGGCCGGGACGGCGGCGGAATCGGCAAAATCAAAAATCGCGTTACAGACGAGCGTGTGTTTCGCCGCGCTCTCCACCGTGCAGATAAAACGATCTTTGTCGCCTTTCAAACGAGCCGCGAGCGCGTCGAATACGTGAACACGAAGCTCCGTCTCATTGGAGCAGTCGAAACACTCCCGTTCGCCTGAATTCAACTCGATCACAACACGGGATAAATCGTATTCAATCCGTCCAAGTGTTCCTTCGATCACCGAAAACGGTCCGAAATTTTCCTCGCTTACGTGGGTGAAATAAAAGAAGATGTCCTTTCCGTCCACGGTTTTCAACCGCACGTTGGCGACATCGTTGGTTTCGATCGGGTTCGCCCGATAAAGAACCGTCTGCAGTGAAGCAATTTCCGCACTTGCTCCAAACGAATTCCCTCCGTGAAACAGCAGCAGATTCAAATAATGCGCCAATGCGTTCGTGAACGGGCAATCCAGCACCCAGCTGCCGCCGACGCGAAGTTTTCCCGCCCAGTTGTTGCGGTGATAATAGGAATCGTCACGCGGCCACAATCCGTAACACTTCAAGGTCTTCAACTGCCCGATTCGCCCGGCAAGAATCGCCTCCTTGATTCTTCGCGTTTCCGGCTGGTAGATGCTCTGATAGCCGACTGCGACAAACTTCCCGGAACGCAGCTCCGCCTCCCGCATCGCCCGCGCCTCCTGAATCGTGGCGGTCACGGGTTTCTCCACGTAGACGTTGGCTCCGGCTTCCAGCGCCGCCACCGTCATCGGCAGATGGAATGCGATCCCGGTCGGAATGAAGCACAGATCAATCTTTCCACGGAGATCATTCAACATCTCCCGGTAATCTTCGTAGATCCGGCAGCCGATGGCGCGGAGTGCGGCACACTTCTCCCTTTCCTGTTCCTGATTGATGATCGTCGCACCGACGATCTCCGCCCGCCCGGAGGCACGCTCACGCATCAAATCCGCATAATGAACTGCCCCGAAACCGGAAACGCCGATAAGCGCACACCGAATCATCTCTTGATCCCTTCCTTTTTTTGTCCGCCGTCATTGCTTTTGTTTAGCATATCACGCTCCGGAGCGTTTTCAAGCGGCCGCAGCAAAAAATTTCCGTCATTCCTCCTTCAAGAGGTACCGCCGCAGAAATTCCGCAGCCAGCGGTGCACAGCTCCGCCCGCCGGAACGGCCTTCTTCGACCATTATGCTTCCGGCGTAGGTGCGATTTTCATAGGTCAAGAAAAAAATAAACCAGGTAATCAAATGCATGTTCTCGCGGGAGCCGACTTCCGCCGAACCGGTCTTTCCGTGAATTTCCAACCCTTCCACCCGGGCTTCCCGCCCGGAACCGTCGTAGGTATTGACGACGTCGTGCATTCCCTTCTGCACCACCTTCAAGGCTTCCGGCGATGTTTTGAGACGGCTCACCACCTCCGGCTGCCGTTCCCGCAGCGAATTTCCGGCGCCGTCGACCACCGCCCGCACCAGATGCGGTTTCCAGACCGTGCCGCCGTTGGCGAGCGCGGCGGTGAAAACCGCCGCCTGAATCGGCGTGACCGTGATGATCCCCTGCCCCATTGAAAGCAACGCCGTGTCGTAACGATTCCATGCGCTGCCGTACAATCGCTTCTTGTAATCGGAATCGGGTTTCACTCCGGAACGCTCCGAAATCTCCAATCCGGTTTTTCGACCGATCCCCGCGGATTCCAATACTTCCAGAATCGGTCCGAAGCCGACGACCTGCGAGTGTTCAATCATGTAATCGTTGCACGAATGCGCCAGCGCCCCGCACAAATCCAGCGAACCGTGCCCGCCGGAACGCCAGGCGGCACAGCGGATCCGGGCATTGCCGATCTCCGAGGCGCCGTCACAGACCGTGCGGTCATCGGGTGAGATGCCGCTGTTCAGAAACGCCAGCGCCACCAGCGGCTTCAGAATCGAGCCGGGAGTGTAGGCCCAGAGAACCCGGTTGATCATCGGCCGGTCGGGATTCTTCATGAGTTCCCGGTAGTAATCCGCCCGGACAATCGGCGTGAACTGCCCGAGATCGTAGCCTGGCGAGGACGCCGCCGCCAACACGTCGCCGTTGTCGGCATCCAGCAGCACAAAAGCACCGCGTACGCCGCGCAACACCTGTTCGGCAAGCTCCTGCGCACGGGAATCGATGGTCAGAACCAGATTGTTGCCGTGACGCGGTTCTATTTTTTCGATCAGATTCTGCCGGACGTACCCCAGGTGATCGACCAGCACCAGCGAATACCCCGGCAATCCCCGCAGACCGAGCGGCGCATCCGGAGAATCTTCGGATTCCGGCAGCCGGTCAAACGCCAGTTCCAGGCCGGAACGCCCCGCCAGATCGGGAACGTAATAGAAAAAATCTCCGCGATCCCGCGCCTGTTTCGGATTTTCCGCCTGGGCGTAACCGATCAGTTGAGACGCAAGCGTCCCCTCCGGATAAATCCGCGTCTGATCGGTTTCGATGTCGATCCCGCGGAACTGCCGCGCACACTCCAGAGCCCGCGCCAGTTCGTCGGGGGCCAGGCGGCGGAGCACGACCAGCGGCAGTCCGGGGCGGTAATTCAGATGTTGTTCGATATCCTTCCGGGTCAGGGTCACGGGGCGGCCAGCAGCCTTCGTGACGGCGGTGGCGGCGGTGAGGATATATTGAACTGTTTTGCTGCGGCGACCGCCTTCACGCATCTCCTCCGGATAAAAGAGCAGGTTGCATTCCGAACTGTTTCCGGCCAGGAGCTTGTAATCCGAGGAAAAGATTTTCCCGCGCCGGGAGGGAATCCGGATCCGTCGCACCGACTGCCGTGAAATTTCTTCTCGATACTCTGCGCTGGAACGCACCTGTTCCAGATAAAGCCGTCCGAGAATCACCCCGAACCCGCATGCGATCAACGCGCCGAAGATCAAAATCCGCATCTTCGGCACCGTCAAATACGCCAATCGGGTACGCGGCGAAAAATGTTCCCTGCCCGCCCGTTTCATCGCCGCCGGTCTCCGCGCGGCACCACGATCCGCTGATTCACCGTCCGCGGCCGGGCACCAAAGGAACGACCCCCGCCGCCGAGCCGGGAGCGCGGCCCGGTCATAAAGCCATTCAGTCGCAGCAACGTCGCAAAATAATCCAGAACCGCCACCAGTGCCGGCATCAGCAGCAACCCCAGCGCTCCGTTGAAAATCATCTGCCAGATCAACAATTCCAGCGGCGGCGGAGAACCGCCCCACCAGCGAACCGCCAGCGCCCCGCCGAGCGTTACAACTTCGCCGATCAATATTCCCGGCAGCATTGATTCGAGCAGATGATACGCCGCGTAACGCCGCAGCGTCCAGCCTCCCAGCACCGCACAGATCAGAATCAGCGGCGAAAACAATCCCGGACGACCGTAAATGCCGTCGAGGATGCAGCCGCAGATCACCGCGCTGCACAAAGCGTTTTCCATGGATATGGTAACGGAAAAATAAAACAACGCAAACGCCGTCAGCCCCAGATTCAAACCAACGTTTCCGATCAGGAGTTCCGCCAGGAGCAGAAGCGCGAGCACGGTGATTTCAAAGCAGATCTTCATCGGGCGTCCGCCCTCCGCCTTGATGATTCTCCCGGCGCAGCGCCAGGATCAGAAACCGGATGCTGTCAAGCCGCGCCGCCGGTTTCAGCAGCCCGGAAAGGTAAAGCTGATGAGAAAAGCGAGACGGCGTATCCTCCACGCTTTCAAGTTCTCCGATCTTGATCCCGCGCGGAATGTTCCGCTCATAACCGGTCGAAAACAGCGCTTCCCGCGGCGTATAGCGCAAATGAGCCGGCAGTAATCCGATCGGCACACAACCGGAAACGGAATGCCGCTCGCCGGCATTAATCACTCCGGAAGCCCCCGTCCCGGGCAGCGCCGCGGAAAGCCGCAGCCCCGGACTGAAAAGCGTCGTGATCTGCGATGTGTGCCGTCCCACCTGATCGACCACTCCGATCAATACCGGAAGCCCTTCGGCGGTAACGGTCATGGCGGCAGCACCGGGAACGACGCCGTCGGCGCTGCCGCGGTTGACGGTGAAGTGTTCATTCCACAGCAGCGGGTCGCGCATGATGATTTCCGACGTGAGATAACGCCAGTTGGATTCCGGCTGCAGACCGCTGTTCCGCCTCAACTCCTCATTCTCCTGGCGGAGATTCGCCGCCTCGGCGGCCTGGGCGCCGAGCTGCCGGTTCACCCGCAGCAGCTGTTCCACCCGCGCGGCCAGTTCCGTCCGGTTATAAAGCAGCAGCGTCTGATCGGAAACCTGATTGGAGGCGCTCTTCGCTACAAATAAATACGGATAGAAAAAATCGCCGAACACCAGTCCCGCACTCCGGCGGAGCGTCCGGTATCCGGCGAACGCAAGCAGCAGAAGCAATATGGCAACCGCCGCGAAAAAAATCCGGTGTCCGTTTTTTTTCACGCCTTCGGCCATGCTCCCCCTGCTCCCCTGCTCCCGTCGTCGTACTGCCCGGGTCGGGTCAGCACCCGAGTTTCTTTTTTACAGACTCAAGTTCCTTTTCCGCATCGGTCAGAAGTTCGGTCATCAAATCGGCGACCGGCATGACCCGGTCAACCAGTCCGACCGACTGCCCGGCCATCATCGATCCCATGGTCACGTCGCCCTCGACGGCGGCACGGCGCAGTGCGCCGATCCAATATTTTTCGACCTCCTCCTGCGCCTGCTGGCGGTGAATGGTTCCCGCTTCGAGTTCGCGCAGCAGCCGCAACTGCAACGCGCCGAAATTATCGGTTCCCCGGTTGCGGAGTGCGCGCACGGCGACCACCGGAAGCTTGGAATCGTACTGCGGCGTCGAAATCGCATCCCGCGCGTTGGCGTGAATGAACGCCTCCTTGAACGCCGGATGAACCTGTGATTCTTCGGTCATCACGAAACGGGTGCCGAGCTGGACACCGGCGGCGCCCATCATCAGCATGTGCGCCATCATTTTTCCGGTGCCGATGCCGCCGGCCACGAAAATCGGAATTTCATCGCAGAACTTGTAAAGAACCTGCTGTACCAGAACCGTCGTCGCCACATGTCCGATATGGCCGCCCGCCTCGCTTCCCTCCAGAATAATCCCGTCAGCTCCAAAACGGATCATCCGTTCGGCAATGGAAACGGTCGAGGCGAAACAGAGCACCTTCGCTCCTGTCGCCTTGGCGGCCTCGACCTCCTTCTCCTTCGGGAAACTTCCGGCAAAGATGATGTACGGCACCTTGATTTCGCTCAACATCGCAAGATGATCCCGGTACGAGGGGGCGATCGTGATCAGATTGACCGCAAAATTGTGCTTCGTAAGAGAACGGATCTCCTCTATCTGACGACGCAATACATCGCACGGCGCGTTGCCGCCCGCAAGACAACCGAAGCCGCCGGCGTTGGCAACGGCGGATACCAGTTTCGGTTCGGAGACCCAGGTCATGGCTCCGCAGATGATCGGGTATTTCACCCCGAGAAATTCACTTCCCCGCTTGAGGAACGGTGACAACAGTGAAAGATTTTCCATGTTTTCTCTTTTCCCAAAATATTCGCTTCATTTTCCCACATGGCACGAAAGGGATTTTCCGTCCATGTTCACAAACGGTTAATATATCACTCTTCAACTCATTCGTCAAGATATATGCGTTCCACACGTTCAACATATTTTTCGGCCGCCTCGGAAAGCACGGCATCGGGAGCGGCAGCCGTCTCCAGCTCCACGCGATGGATTTCAAACGGCGATTGAAATTTTTCCGCTTCCGCTTCAAACCACGCCTCGCGGAGCGAAATCCGGCACAGCACGTCTTCCACTTCGGCAATTGCCTTCAAAAACGTCTCCTCCGCCATCGGCATCGTATCACTTCTCACCTCCGGCAACGCCCGGATCGCATCCGTCAGACGCAGAATGCTCCGGGCGATCTCGGGAGCGGCGCCGGGCAGCGCGAGATTCAACTCACCGATTTTGCGCAGCTTCAAAGCCGTTGCGTCGGGACGGGTCACCAGAAAGCCGGGCATCCCCTCCAGCTGAAGGGAGCGCTCCTCTCCGGTGGGTTTGCCCTCCGAATCCAGCACCGGGTACGAGAGATTGCGCACCCGGCGGAATTCTTCCGCCGTCCACGCCGCCGGACGCGGGAAATATACATTGCAAGCCGCACGGTCGGCGGAATACTCCAGAAAGCGCTGTATCTTTTCATCCTCGGAAAGAGCTTCCCAGTTTTCCCGGAAGCGGCCCGGTGGAATTTTCCCGGATGCGGCGAGAAAAACGCGCCGGAGTGTTGCCGCGTAACCCTCAGACTCCGAACCTTTTCCTGTCAAATTCAACATCACGTAATCCAGCAACGCATTATCCGTCGGAGTCGAAACGGCCGCCGCCGTCTCCAGAAACAACCGCGACAATTCATCAAACCACACCCGAACCGCAGCCGGCATTTTCTCTGCATGCAGCGACATCAGAATTCGGAAATCGGGCTGGCGCCCCGTTCGACAGCCGTACCGCAGCACCGGAAAGAAACGATTGCTCCCCAGCAGACGTTCCGACGACTCCGCCGCATTCATGCGCGCTTCGATCCCCGCAACGACCCAGTCGGGGAAATAATCCGCTTCCCGCGGCAGAACTCCGCCCTTGGCCGCAAAAAGATACCCCAGCAGCTGACGGCGCAGTGCGAAACTCTGCCGCCAGCTGCTCACATCGGGATGAATTTCAATCTGCCAGAGATTTTTTCTGACGCCGAAACGCAGCGCCCCCGGCGGAATTTTTTCCGAGCAGACCACCCGGCACTGAATCGGAGAACGGCGCGATGTGATCCGGAACAACGTGCACAACTGCCGATCCAGTTCCCGCAGTTCGCGCAAATTTTCCCGATTCCCGCCGACGACCTCAACTCCGTCCGCAGTGGTCTCCGCTCCGGAGAGCGGCAACGTCGCCATGGCGACCGCAACCGGAAACACCACCGCAGTCAGTCGCGGAAGCGTTTGGAAAAAAAATTTGAAAAACACTGTTGAAAACATGCTTTCGGGGGGTTGTTTTTTCTCCATTGATGATGTACCTTATCCGTTATGAAAATATAACTTCTCAACTGAACAAAAACAAATCATGGCGAAAAATAAAAGCAAAATTGAACTCTATCCGGTTGCATTGACTATTGCCGGCAGCGATTCCGGCGGCGGCGCCGGCATTCAGGCCGATCTGCGAACCTTCAATGCCTTCGGAGTTTTCGGCTGCACGGCGATCACCGCCGTCACCGCCCAGAATCCGCACGAGGTGCGTCGAATCGATGCAATTCCGCCGGAAGGAGTCCGCGCCCAGATCGACGCGGTTTGCGCGGCAATTTCCGTGCGATACGCGAAATCAGGCATGTTGGGCACCGCACCGACAGTCCGTGCCGTGACGGAAGCCGTCCGGGCACACCATCTGCATCTGGTCGCAGATCCGGTCATGGTGGCGACCTCCGGAGCCGTGCTGCTCGAACCGGATGCGGTCAAGGCGGTCCGGGAACTGCTGCTGCCGTGCGCGGCGTGGATCACGCCCAATCTGCCGGAGGCGGAGCTGCTGCTCGAACGCAAACTGCGCAGTCACGACGATTACCGGGAGGCGGCCCGGATGTGTCATGAAAAATTCGGTTGTTCGGTATTGTTGAAAACCGGCCATGCGCCGGAGGGAAAATTTGCCGTCGACTACGTCTGCAATGAAGGAAAGCTTTATGCGCTGAGTGCGCCGCGGCTGTCGAAAACCAAGGCGTCTCACGGCACCGGCTGCACTCTGTCGGCCGCGCTGACCGCGGCATTCGCAATGAAGATGCCGTGGAAGCAGGCGCTGTGCGAAGCGAAGGCGTTCGTACTTGGTTCTCTGCACGAAACCGTTCAGATCGGTTCGGAGACCGAGGCGATGTATCCGCCGGTGGAGGATTATCTTCATTCCGTGAAACTGGAGCAGCTTTAAGATCATGAAGAGACCAGTCCGCGCCCTGACTTTCGTGCTGTTTCTTCTCGCCGCGTTCTTCTCCGTTGCGGCCCGGGCGCCGGAGGTGCGGACAATCTGGACGCTGAGCCGTCGCTACACAAATTTGTCCGATTTGGCAAAACGTTACCGGATGCAGTTCTCGCGCGATTCCTCCGGCTGGAACTTCGGCAACCGTTTCGGAATTTTGAAACTTTACCCGGAAAAACGCGATGCGCGGTTCAACAACGTACGGATCGTTCCGAGTTTCGCGCCCCTGGTGCGCAATGGAGCGGCCTACGCAAGTTCCGTGGATGTCAATACGCTCATCAATCCCTTCTTCACCACGAAGAAACCGTATAAACACAAAATCTACCGGATCGTGATCGATCCGGGCCACGGCGGCAAAGATCACGGCGCGATCGGCCGGATCGCACGCGAGAAAAACATCACCCTCCAGCTGGCGAAACTGGTCGAAAAATCACTCGAGGCGAACGGTTATGCCGTCACCCTCACCCGGACGACGGACACTTATCTTGGCCTGGCAGAACGCCCGGCCCGCGCCAACCGCGCCGATGCGGATCTTTTCATCTCGCTGCACGTCAATGCCGCCGCGGACCGGAGCGTTTCCGGTATTGAGACTTATGCGCTCACCCCGGTCGGCGCGCCGTCGAGCGCGTCATCGACGCCGACGACTTCGCGGGCGGCCGGAAATGAATTCGACTTCAACAACGTGCTTCTGGCGTACCACATCCAGAAAACGCTGCTCGAACGTACCGGCGCCACCGACCGGGGCGTGAAACGTGCCCGGTTCGCCGTGTTGCGCGACCTCAAGTGTCCCGGCGTCCTGGTGGAGATCGGATTCATTTCCAACAGCGCCGAAGAACGGAAACTGGCTTCCTCCGCCTATCTGGATCGGCTGGCCAAAGCGATTTCAAGCGGCGTGATCGCCTATCACCGTTCGCTCTCGCAGTGAAGCAGCGCCCGAAGCGATAATGTGCCGATGCCGGTTCATTCCTTTGCGTCAGGCTCGGGCAGCATTCGCAGCCGTTTTTCGCCGAGCGGGAAACGAACCCGAAACGCGGTACCCTTCCCCGGAATCGAAACGATGCCGAATTCTGCACCGTGTTCGCGGCAGACCCGTTCGATGATCATCGTTCCGATGCCGTTGCCGCCGGACTTCGTAGTTTTGAAGGCCTTGAACATGTTCGAAAGCTGAGCAGGATCGATCCCGCTTCCCGAATCGGCGAACTCCAGCGTCAGATATTCGGTGTCGAAGAAACCGTAAATATGCAGTTCGCCGCCGTTTGCCATCGACTGTACCGCGTTGCGGATGATGTTGTAGAACGCCTGCTTCAATTGCGCTGCATCGCCGGAAATCCGCGGCAGCACCGAATTCCAGGAACATTTCACCTTCACACAACGCGCTTCGACTTCCGGACGCATGAAATTGAGCACCTCGATGATCAGCTGTCGAACGTCGACCGGGGCGAATTGCGGTCGTCCGGGGCGAATTGCGGAGAGAAATCCGGTAATGATCCGATCGAGCCGTTCAACTTCGGCCTTGCAGACCTTGACCATCTCCAGCGCGTCGGGAGCGTTCGATGCATTTTGTTCCGACAGCGAACGCTCCAGCAACTGCAAATTCAAATAGAGGCTGTTGAGCGGATTGCCGATCTCGTGCGCCACACCGGCAGCCAGCAGCGAAACCGCCTGAACCGTTTCGCGTTCCAATTCGTCCATCGTCCGGGAACGGGCGTCGGTAACGTCACGGAGGATCACTGCGGCCAGCCCCGTATCCTCCGGAAGCGGAACCAGATAAAATTGAATGAAGCGCCGCACTGGATACAGAATTTCCACTTCCTGACGCGCCACGCGGATCCATTCGTCCTCATCCTCGTGCAGAATGCGCCGCCAATCCACCCCCTGGAGCAACTGCACGACCCGGATTTTCGACAGATCGTCCGGCAACGCGAGCAGATCCTTCGCCGCCTGATTGAAATATCGGATCCGCAACCGGCGGTCGACAACCATGATCCCCTCTTCGACGGTATTGAAAACCGTTTCAAAAAAACCCCGTTCCCGAACCAGCCGCAGAATGTACGCCTGACGGCTGGAAACGTCGATATCTTCGAGCCGTTCGCTGAAGCGATCCAGAAAATTTTTCTTGACAGCCATTGCAATTCATCCTTTGTTGTGCCATTATTATATATAGTATAGCATAAAATCAAGGACGTTCAACCCGATCCGGCCGCAACCCGCTCGTCGGAACAATTGGAGCATCGCAGTTTCATGAGCCGCCCTTCGCTTTTCGGCATCGTTTTTTTCGCGTTTTGCGCGACATTCTGCCTTTTCGCATTCACGTCCGTCTGCAGTGGCGCGGAAGCGCCGAAAATCATCGTTCCCGTCGAGCACACCACTCCCGAAGTCGAACCGACCGGGCGCCTGCTCCGCATCGAAGCAGGTTCAGCCGGCAACACCGCCAACACTCCGCCGGGCACCATGGCGGCCAGAATCGCGGCGCAGGATACGATCTTTGAATGGTTTCCCTCCCAGGCTCCCGGACGAATTACCGGCGGCGCGGATTTCATCGATGCGGCGCTTTCTCCGGATGAAAGCGTGCTCGTCATCGCCGAACGCATCGGTGGAAACGGGCCGAATTCCACCCGGCTGGTCTTCTTCAATCTCTGCAACGACAAACTCGTTCAATCCTTCGAACTGGAAAAACGAAAACTCGCCGACATCGCCTTTTCACCCGAAGGCGACGGAATGCTCTGGGCTGTGGAGGAGAAACAAAGCGAACTGGACGCGCCTCCACGCCTGCTCGGCATCGATCCCGCCGACGGGCGAATCGCGTATGAATCCGCACCGCTGGAAGAAAATCCCGCAGGCTTCGCCGCCGGCGACGGAAAATTGTGGATCACGCTTCCGGACGAAAAATCGTTTCTTCAATTCCGCACGAATTCGAATTCCGATGCCGAACCGGAAAAAATCCGTTCCGCAATTTCCGGCGCCAGGCTTCAGCTCACCCCGGATGCGCAAACGCTGCTGCTGTTCGGTGCCGGACGCATGGAGCGTTTCCGCGTCGCCACGGACGCTCCGGAATATCTCGGCCACGCCGCGCTTCCCGGCGAAGGACGTCCGGAAGTAGTCGTTCCGCTTGCCGACGACGGCTCCAGTCTCGCGATCGGCTCCCCGGGCGAAGCGGCATATCTCGTTGCCGGAGGCGCCGCGCGAAAACTCACGGACGACTGCGGCGAAACCGGCTGTTTCCGCCGTCAGGAGCGGGAACTGTTTCTCGCCGTCCGGCTCAATGAAGCAATTCAACTTTATTCCGAATTCCGGACGACTCCGGTCAGAAGCGTTTCGCCCGGCGATCTGCGCCCCTTCAACAAGAATACGAACTGGAGACTTTTCGCCCTCTCCGGAGAAAAACGCGAAATTCTGCTCATCGACCATCGCGGCAACATCAACCGGTTGGAAATCAAAACGCGCCGCTGGAGCAAAACTCCGATCTTCACCGTGCCGGAATCATAAGAGCGGCACCGCTTCGGACACACTCCGCTGCCCGGGATATTCCCGCCGCAGGCGTTCGACATCCTCCTCTTCCATTCGCCATGACGCCGCGCCGACATTCTCCGCCAGATGCCGCGGATCCGACGCCTTGACGAGCGCCACCACTCCAGGCTGAGAAATCAGAAAATTCAACGCGACCTGCACCGGCGTCGCATGGTATTTCGCCGCAAGTTCCGTCACCAGCGGCACGTCGAGCGCAACACCGCGCAACGGCCGCCACGCGATGACCATCACGCCGTTCGCGCGGCACGCCTCAAGCGTCCCGGTGCACTCCGCCTCGCGCACCTGAAGATTGTAATGCAGTTCATTGGCGACAATCGGCGCGGGTGACAATGCGATCGCCTCCAGCAGTCGGGTTCGGTGAAAATTGCTTACTCCGATGTGGCGTACCACTCCTTCCTTCACCAGACGGTTCATTCCTTCCAGCGTCTCGCCCAGCGGAATTTCCAGATTCACCTGATGGATCAGATACAAATCCAGATAATCCGTCTTCAGCCGCCGCAAACTCTCCTTCGCCGCCGCCACCACCTCACCGGCACGCAGATGATTTTTCCAGACCTTCCCGGTCAGGAACAACCGTTCCCGCGGGAAATCCGCGATCGCCGCCGCCACCAGTTCCTCGGCATGTCCGGCTCCGTACATCTCCGCGGTGTCGATGTGATGCAATCCGGCCTCCAGCGCGCGGCAAATCACCGCAACATCAGCAACGTCATTCTCTCCTGAGGAGCGTTCCGTTGCCCCGCCCAGCCGCCAGGTGCCCTGCCCGAGCGCCGGGATGGAAAAATCATCACGTAATGATTTCAGTTCAATCGCCGCCATTGCCTCCTCGCCAATTCCGTGTATTTTCCATTTCAATGATTCCGAGACTGCCGTCTTTTTTCCCGTTCGCGCAGGAATTTCTTCCGCTGCCGGTGGTCGTCAAGCAAAATGAGCACGCTCAGCAGCCCCGAAATCAGAAATCCGCCCATCCCGATCAGCGGAATTTCCCCGATGAAAGGCGGAATCCGCGCGACCACCACCAGCCCGGACGCCATCAGCAGCGCCGCCACCAGCAGTGATCGCGACAACCGTTCCCCGGTAATGAACACCGTCTCTTCAAGATCATCGAGCCGATGATGTTCCACCCGCAGTGTAATCTTCCCGGAACGCATGTTTGCAAGAATATCCTGCAACGCCATCGGCAGCGCGTTCAATGCCTTCATATTGTCGCCGAACGTGTCGAGGAAATGCGTCAGCATCGGCCGGGGATCGTAGGAGTGCAGCTTCAGTCGTTGAATGAACGGCTTGACCATTTCGATGATCCGAAGATCCGGATAGAAGGAACGTCCGAGATGTTCGATCGAGATCAGCGCCTTGAACATCATGTACAAATTCGGCTTCAACGCCAGCTTGTAACGGTTGAAGAGCTCCAGCAGTTCCTCCAGAATGTGCGCGACACTCAGTTTCTCCAGCGGCAGATTGATGTTTTCATCCACCAGATCCGCCACGTCCCGGTTGAAACGGTCGCGATTGCCGCTCACCCGACCGGAGATGGTCAAATGGAGCGCGACGTCGGTCATCCGTTCGATTTCGCCGCGCAGCATATAGTCGATGATCCGGACGAAATACTGCCGCTCCTCGTCGTTGATCCGTCCCATCATGCCGAAATCGATGAAGGAGATCCGATTGCCGTCCAGGAGAAAAATATTGCCCGGATGCGGATCGGCGTGAAAGAAACCGTCGACGAAAATCTGTTTGAGCAGTGAATTCACCCCCCGCTCCGCCACCAGCTTTAAATCATATTTTTCCCGTATCTTTTCATCGGTGAGCAGCAGCGCCGCGGAGTCGCCGTAGATGCGTTCCATCGTCAACACCCGGGTGGTGCTCAAATCCAGAAATACCCGGGGCACCACCAACGTGTCGTCATCCTCCATATTCTTGCGGAAACGCAGCAAATTCGCCGCCTCGATCTGATAATTGAGTTCCCGGCGCAGCGAATACGCGAACTCATCGACGATCCGCACCGGTTCGTACCGGGCGAACACCGCATCCAGCTCCTCCAGCTTCCGGGCAAGATAGAACATGATATCAAGATCCACATCGATCGTCTCCCGCGCTCCTGGACGCTGAATTTTTACGACGACCGCGGTGCCGTCTTTGAGTACCGCGCCATGAACCTGACCGATGCTTGCGGCGGCCAGCGGCGTCTTTTCAAACGAACGAAAAATCTCCTCCGGTTCCCGGCCGAGTTCGGCATGGATGATGCCGCGCATCTCCTTTTCGGAGAACGGCGTAACATGTTCGGTTAATTTCGCGAGCTCATCGGCGTAGGGCGCGGTGATCAGATCGGGCCGGGTCGAAAGAATCTGTCCGAGTTTTACAAAGGTCGGACCGAGCGCCTCAAAAAGCAGCCGCAGTCTTTCCGGCCGACTCCGCCGGATCACGGCTTCTTCCGGTTCCTCCCGTTTCTTCGCCCGCCGGCGCCAGTTGGGCCAGGCGGCATCGGCAATGTCCTGAAAACCGAACCGGGTCATGATCTCAAGTATTTTCAGAAAACGCTTCAGTGTCCGGTAATCCCGACTGATCTCACCTGGGGTCAATAAAAACATTTCGCTCTCCTCGCTGCTGTTCCTGAAAAATAATATATCGTCAAAATTGACTTTGGCAAAAAAAGTTTTATATTATATTGAATTTTTTACGCTGAATCGACGACGGCATGGTTAAATCGCACCTCAATCTCACGCAAACCGCTGCATTTCTCGGCATTTCGACCGCGACCGTGCGCAACTGGCGGCGCAATGGACTGCTGCCGGAAAAACGTTCATTCGATCCGCAGCTCCTCGCGCAACTGAAGCGGGAAATCGCTTCGGGACGGTTGCACCGCCTCGCCAGCCGGGCAAATAAACGCGGCAACCGCCGTTCGACAGGACAACTCGCGGAAGAACGCAGTTTTTACCAGATCACCCTCGCCGTACTGGAGAACGCCGGCGAAATCGAACGCGACCAGGCGCTTCTCAATCCGGAACAATTCCGCCACATCCGGCGTGCGGCAATTCGATCCTTGCTCCTGGAGTGGTGGCATGGAAAACTCCACGCCCGCAGCTGGAAAACGACGCCTTGCGAGCCGACACGCGCCCTCCCCGCGCCGGACGGCGGCGATTATTTCGGCGCAATGCTCGAAGCGGCACGCAACGCCGGAACCCGTTCCGGCGCCGGGGCGTTTTACACTCCGCCCGAAATCGCGGAATCGACTCTCTCGCATCTGGTTCTGCCGACCGCCTCCGGTGCGCTGCTCGATCCCGGTTGCGGAACCGGGCGTTTTCTGCTCGCCGCCGCCAGGAACGGAGTTCCGTTCGACGCGCTCTTCGGAATCGATCGCGACGCGCTCGCGTTGAGGTTGGCGGCATTCAATCTGCTGCTGGCGTTTCCGGAGATCGACCGGAAACCGCACCTCTCGGCAACGGATTTCCTGACCGGAAAATTTCCCTTCGAAAATTCGGCGTTTCAAACCATCGTCGCCAATCCGCCGTGGGGACGGATTCCGGCGGGCGCATACACCAACAGATTGAAAAAACGTTTCGCAGAACATTTCCGCAACGAATATTTCGCCCTCTTTCTCCGCCGCGCCGCGGAATACGCTCCGCCGGGAGGAGAGCTCCTCTTTCTTCTGCCGGAAGCATTTCTCTCAGTTCGTCGTCATCAGACGAGCCGCGACGCACTTTTTTCCCGTCGCGTCACGCGCATCGAACATCTGGGGCGGCAGTTCAAGGGGGTCTTCTCCGAAGCTGTTGCCGTCTGGTGGAAAAATGAACCGCCGCAACCGGAGGTCGAACCGAACCGGTTCCTCGGAACACCGCTGCCGGCGCGCCACAGCCGGGAACTCCGCGTCATGCCGGACGGAGATACACCTTTCCACGAACCGGCTTTTGCGGAAATCCTCCGCAAAATTCACATCCGTGCACACTTCACGCTTCGCGGCCGGGCCGAATGGACGCTCGGCATCGTCACCGGAAACAACGTCAGACACCTCGTCGCGCCCGGCACACCCGGCAGCGAACCGGTTCTGCGCGGATGCGACATTTTTCCGCTGCGCATCGCCGAACCCGCCGCCGCCATCTGCTACACGCCGGAAGCTTATCAGCAATGCCCGCCGGAGAGCCGCTTCCGGGTGCCGGAGAAATTGATCTACCGCTTCATCGCCACCGTGCCGATATTCGCCGTCGACCGGAAACAATCATTGACGCTCAACAGCGCCAACTGCATCACCCTGACGGAACGATGCATTCCGACGACGGTTCTCGCGGCGATCTTCAATTCGCCGTTGTACGCATTTCTCTTCCGGCAGCGCTGTTCGACCCGGAAAATCCTCCGATCCGACCTCGAAGACCTCCCCATTCCCCATCTCGACCCGGAACGCATCCGACGTCTTGCTTCCGTTGCGGAAAACACCGCCGCCGGACGCATTGAACCGGAGACGGCGCGCAACATCATCGACGACGAACTTGCCGAATTTTTCCAGTTCACTTCTTCGGAGCGCTCATTGATTCTGGCGCACGCACCGAAATGGCGATCACCGGCGAAGAGAGTTTAATCGAAGTCAAGTTCAATTCGCCGCGCAGAAAATACCTGCGTTCCATCCCCGGAGAGACCACCAGATTCTCCACAAACGTCAACTCCTTGTTCACCACCGTCGAACTCCCGGGGGTCAACTCCAATGGATAACGCAACGCGGGCTGTTTCACTTCGAACTCCAGCGGCAGCCAGAGGTCGTCGTCCGGTTCGTCCATGCCCGGCAGCCACACCTGGCAATAAACTTTCACATTGTCCGGCTCATTGGCGTACCATTCGGCAATCCGCACCGTTTTGGAGTCGTAATTGCGCAGCGTAAACGGAATCCGCGCCGGCTCACCCGCCACGAACTCCCGGGTCCCCAGCATATCCAGCGAGAGACGGACGTTCTCCAACGGCGGATATTCCTGCTGTTCCAGCACTCCTCCGAGCCACTGATCCTCCTTCTCCACCTCGCTCACACATCCGACGCCACAGCAACAGCAGAACACCGCACAGAGCGCAATCAATCCAGCCGACACCGTCAACAACTTCATCCATTCACCTCTTTTGCTTCAAACTTTCCTGATTCAATTTCTGAAGTTCTCCCAGAATCCGCAGCTTTTCTTCATCGTCCGCCGCGGCACGAAGCTGATTGGTCAACGCCACGCGACGCTCTCTGAAGCGCATCCTGCGCCACTGCGAAACCGACTCGGCCAACGCCTTTTCGCGATCCGCATAAACCGTTTCACGCACCAGCGCCGCCGAAAGCGCCGGAACCGGATGTTCCCGCAGAAAATCTCCCAGAAGTTGCGAGGCATGGTCGTGTTCGCCATTCAACGCGGCATTGATCACCAGATCGAGCGCCTTTCCGCCGGCGCCGGAGGCGGCCAATTCGTCGTGCGGTACGGCTTCAGCCAGATATCGGGCGGCATTTTCATCGGCGAGCGCAAGTTCGAGCATGGTCAGCAGCGCCGGAGCGATCCGTTCCGCCTCCACCGCCGGAGACGTCGTTGCGGAAACATTTGCGGATTCCCCGTCATTTGCTCGCCGGAAATCCGCCGCCCGGCGCTCCTGCAGATGCGCCTGACGCAATTCACTGTAAACAGCTTCCTCGCTGACGCCGAGCGCCTCCGCCGTGTTGCGCACATATATTTCCGATTCGACCGGGTTGGTCACCAATCGAAGATAACGAACCACCTCCGACACCGCCGAAGCCCGTCCCACCGGAGACGCGAAATCAAACCGTTCCGGCAATCCGTCGCACAATATTCGAAGCCAGGATACCGCCCCCTCCACCGCGGCCGAAACCGCCGCGGCGCCTCCATGCGCAAACAATTCATCCGGATCCTTCCCGCCGGGAATGCGGATCACATTGATCTCCATCGACAGCGGCAGCAGGATCTCCACCGCACGCAAAATCGCCTTCTGACCTGCCGCATCGGCGTCGAATGCCAGAAAAATCCGGTTGGCATGACGTTTGAGCATCCGCGCCTGATTCTCGGTGAACGCAGTCCCCTGAGGAGCGACCGCACACTCAAATCCGGCACGGTGAAAGGCGATCGTATCCAGCTGTCCCTCGCAGAGAATCGCCATGTTCTTTTCGCTCATCATCTTGCGCGCAAGCGGCAGCGCGTAGAGCAAATTCCCCTTCTTGAAAATCGCCGTTTCCGGCGTATTGACGTATTTGCGCCCGTTCAACGGCTTCGCTTCCAGCGAACGGGCGCTGAAACCGACCACCCGGCCATGTTCGTTCTCAATCGCGAACGCCAGCCGCCCCTTGAACTGATCGTAATATCGCCCGGTCTCCTCCTTGCGCGCCACCAGCCCGGCGGCCAACATCTCCTCCGCCGAATATCCCAGTTTCCGTCCGGTGTCCAGACATGCCGTCCATTGATCCGGCACCGCACCGATTTTGAACTTCTCCGCTATCTCCAGCGGAATGCCCCGCCCGGCCAGATAACGCGCCGCCGGAGAATCCGGATGCTTCACCAGATGGCGGTAAAACAAGCCGGCAAACGTCTCATTGATCCGATAAAGCCGTTCCCGCGCATCGGCGCGCCGCCGCTCCTCTTCGCGATCGCGTTCACCGCCGCCGGAATCTTCCGGTATGATTACGCCGACACGGGAAGCAAGCATGTGCAATGCATCGTAGAATCCCACATTCTCCCGGTCCATGAAGAAGCGGAAAACATCCCCCCCCTTCCCGCAGCCGAAACAGTGATACATCTGCCGCGACGCATCCACATGAAATGACGGCGTCTTCTCCTGATGAAACGGACAAAGCCCCTTGTAGGTATTCGACCCGGCACGCTTCAACTGCACGTAACTGCCGATCACGTCAACGATATCGCACCGGGAACGGATCTCTTCGATGATATCCTTGGAAACACCGCCCATCTCGCCGTCAACGTCCGTTCAAACGCCGCTCCACTTCGGTGCGCTGCACCGCGTATTGCGGATCATCTCCGGTCAGTTTCAGAAAATGGCGGTAGAAGTTGTCCGCAGTGCTTTTCTGATCGGAATACTGATCCAGAAAGCGGCCGAGATTCAACACCGCAATCGGCGATTTCGCATCCAGCCGGCACGCGGCAAGAAACTCCGTCTTCGCACGCGGATAATCCCGCCGCCAGAGCTGAGCCATCCCCATTTGATTGTGCCACGCGGCACTGTCGGCGATCTCCGGAT
>CALXNS010000115.1 GCA_944389815.1 uncultured Victivallis sp.
CTCGACGACGATCACAACGGCCAGATCCGCACCGATGAAGTCAAACGTGCAGTCGGCTGGCTGCTCGAACTCCTCAATGACCGAAGCGGAATCGATCAGGGCACCGATGAACTGAAACTCGACGCAATCAACCGCAGCACCCCCGAAGGCGCCGCGATCTATGACGCCGCCAGTCTGATTTTGAACAATCTCCACCGCAGCGACGCCGCATCGCTCACGCTCGATGAGGCTCGCAATGAAAAACAGATCATCGCCTGCGCCGACCGCAACGGCGACGGAATCATTCCGCCGGAAGTGCTCGCCTCGCCGGGAGCTGCCGCGCTCGCGCGCGACGTAATCGCATTTTCCGGAGCCCGCACCGATCTGAGTGGCAAACCCGGACTCGACGGCGATATGCTCGAATCATTCCAGAAAGCCGCCGCCGAACATCTCAAATGGCGGAAAGACGGCGAACGACCCGAACTGCGGATTTTCGGCGACGAGACGGAGGCGGTCTACACCGCTTATCACGCCATTCAGAGTGCGCTCGACGACTATTTTCTGGCCTGCGCCACGCTGGAATTCGGTTCGAACAGCGCGCCGGTGCGGCCGGATCCCCTCGACCGGGAAGCGGTTCGGCATTTTCTGGAATCCGCTCCCGCCGCCAATCCGAGGACGGATCGCATACTGGATTTCACCGGTCCGGTCAACCCATTGTGGATCGATCGGTTGCGTGCCTTCTCTTCACTGCCGGTGCTCCGGGAGAGCTTCGGTTCCGACGAAACGCTCTCCGAGGCGGAATGGCGGCGCCTTCAAGCCAGAATGGCGCCCTATGAACAATGGATTCAACAGAAACCCGCCGGCGACATGAGCGCATTCACGTCCGAACAGCTCGAACTTGATCTCAACGAAACATACGCTACGGAAATTCGTGACGCCATCGCAGCCGACCTTGCCGTCGCGCCGCGGCTGCAGTACAGCGACGCGCTCTGCAAACTGCTGCTGTACCAGAAATATATGCTCGAATTCGTCAATAATTTCGTTTGTCTTGCGGCCCTCTTCAATCCGCGCACCCCTTCCATGCTCCAGGCCGGCCAGCTGGTAATAGACGGGCGCCGATTCACGTTGATTACGCCGGTCAAAAACATTGCCGAACACAAAAGCATCGCTCAGTTGAGCGACATCTGCGTCATGTATGTCGAAGCGGTCAACGGAGCGTCAAACACGCTCAAGAGGCAGATTCTGGCGGCGGCGGTCACCTCTGGAGACATGCGTAATTTATTCATCGGGAAACGCGGTCTTTTCTTCTCCGCCGACGGAACTCCGTGGGATGCGCGTGTCATCGACTTCATCCAGCAGCCGGTCTCCATTTCCGAAGCGTTGCGGATGCCGTTTTACCGGTTTGGAGAATTCATCGGGAAACAGGCGGATAAATTTCTCTCAACCCGGAGCAGCGACGCTCAGAAGGCGTTGGAGAAGAACATTTCAAGCGCATTGACCCCCCCCGCCGGCACTGCGACGCCTGCCGTGCCGGCTCCGCCCGCCGCGCCGCCGAAGGCGACTACGAGCGGCTCCATGATGTTGATGGGCGGCGGAATCGGCCTCGCGGCAATCGGAAGTTCAATCGCGTTCATCGCCAAGTCATTACAGAACATCTCCATCTGGAACATCCTTGCCGTACTGCTCGGAATCATCCTGATCTTCGGCGGTCCGATCGTCACGATCTCCCTTGTGAAACTCTACCGCAGGAACATGGCCCGCTTCCTCGAAGCCAACGTCTGTGCAGTCAACCGCCCCATGCGGCTCTCGCGGAAGATGGGGGTCATTTTCACGTATACGCCGACGATTCCGCGTCTGGCGCTGCTCAAAGGAGATCTGATCGACACGTTCCGCCTGGTTCGTCCGGTTCGCCGAACCCGACTGTGGCTGTTGCTGCTGCTCCTGTTCCTCCTGCTGCTGGCAACGGGAATCGTCTACTGGGTGCGCAGCTGCACTCCGGTGCCGCCACCGACGGAAACGGTGCTTGAAAAAAATATCGGAAATCCAGCTGAATAAAGTTGAAATTTCACGATTCGGACATATAGTACTTTTCCGGGAACCATGGATTTTTTGAAATCGAGAATGGCTTCCGACGCTTCTGCATATCCGGTCAGACCGGACATCTGCCGACCGAAAGGGGCTGCGGACACGATCCGCAGGGGGGACCCCGAAACGGTGCGGCGCGGGGGATGAGTCAGAACGGCGGAAACGGTTCGACGTTTCATTGATCCGCGGCGACCACAAAAACATGAAATCAAAGCACAGGAGGATTTCAGGAAATGCAGAGAAAAAAATTTGCATCGCGTTGTTTCACATTGATCGAGCTCCTCGTCGTAATCGCGATCATCGCCATTCTCGCGGGGATGTTGCTTCCGGCGCTGAACCGGGCGCGCGACGCGGCGCAGGGGGCGCGCTGCGTCAGCAACATGAAACAGATCGGCAACTATCTGCTTTTGTATGCGGACAGCAGCCGGGAATGGTATCCGCAGCCGGAGGGGACGGTGCCGTGGGAGGAAGAGGAAGCGCCGGGAAAACCCGGCTGGACCAATTTGTTGCGCATGACCGTGGGGGCGGAAAAGAACATTTTCAAATGCGCGACCGACATCCGGCGGGAATTTTCGTATTCGTTCAACGCGCATGAACCGCGAATCCAGGCGGGCGGCCGGGCCTCGTGGCACATGAGCCGGTTGAGCCGCGCCAAGACCGGGGTTTCCAACATTATTCTTGTGGAGGAGAGCGATACGGATCTTTTCACGGACGATGATTCCGATCAGGACAATTACACGCAGAACAGTACGCCGAAGGACGAAGGTCGTCACGGCGGATTCGCAGTGGCGTTCGCCGACGGTCACGCGGAAAAAATAAAGAAGTATGATTTTAACAAAGTAACATATTATACGGATCGTTATTCCGGCTGGCTCGGCGACGGCTGGACTTCGGATCCGAACAATACGGTAAAAGAATAACAAATATGCTGCCGCTCTGGAAAACCGATCGAATTTTAACTTTATTGAAGGAAGCCGGCGCCATTGCGCTTAAATATTACGATTCGCCGCCCACAGAGCTCAAGAGCGACCTGTCGGTCGTCACCTGTGCCGATCGGGAGGTGGAGAAGTTCCTCGGGGCCGAATTCGATCGTCCGGAGAGCGGCATTTTCATGATCGGCGAAGAGACCGTCGCCACCCGGCCGCCGGAATATCTTGATGCGGCGCTCCACGGGAATTGTTACATTGTTGACCCGATTGACGGTACGGCGCCCTACACGGCGCAGGTGCCGTTGTGGGGCGTTTCCATCGGCTTGATGGAGAATGGCATTCTGAATGAAGGAGCGATTTATCTTCCGGTTCAGGATGACGCATTGATCAGCTGCCGCGGGACGCTCTGGCGGGGGCGGAAATTGCAGACGGATGCACCGGAGGTTGCGCCGTTTGAAGCCTCCCGCATGGCGGATACGCCGGCAGGGGCAATCGGTATTTCCCAGGGGTGTGCCAAAGGGTGGCGCGTGAGTTTCCCAAATCAGGCATTCGCGTGGTCAAGTTGTGTTGGCAATTATTACACGCTGCTGCGCGGGAAAACGCTCGGGTATCTGCAGAACAGCAAATTATGGGATTGCGCGGGAGGATTTCCCTTGTTGTGGGCGGCGAATTTTTCCATCCGCACACGGCGCGGTCGTGAAATCACCCGGGACGTCGCACGGGAATTTGATTTTTCTGACACGCCGAGGCGCTGGCACACAAAGGAAGCGCTCCTCATAGCCCCCTCCCCCGAAATAGCAAATCATATCTGGAGTCAAATCGATGAACAGCAGAACTGATCGCGACGGCGTCTCATCGAAAAACTCATTGTTTCTGGTGAGTCTGGGCTGCTCTAAAAATCTGGTCGATACGGAAGTGATCGCCGGAACGATGTTGACGGCGGGATACACGCTGACGTTCGACCCGGAAACGGCCGATCTCTACGTGATCAATAGCTGTGCTTTCATTCCGGCAGCCCGGCAGGAGGCGGAAGAGGCGATTGCGGAAGGAATCGAATGGAAGCTGCGCGTCCCCGGTCGCCGTCTGGTGGTTGCGGGGTGTCTGCCGCAATGGGATACGGAAAAAACGATCCGCCGGAAATATCCCGAAGTTGACCTCTGGACCGGGGTGAACCAGATTGCGAAAATCGCCGAACTGCTTGCGCTCCCCGAAACGAGCACGAACGGCGGACGGTGTGATTTCGCTCATCCGGCTTACCTTTATGACGATACGACGCCGCGGCTGCAATTGACGCAGCCTCATCTGGCGTATTTGAAAATTGCCGACGGCTGTAATAACCGCTGTACGTATTGCAGCATTCCGAACATCCGCGGCGTGTTGCGGAGCCGTCCGCTCTCTTCAGTGGTTCGCGAGGCAGAGAATCTACTCGCCGGCGGAGTGAAGGAATTGCTGCTCATCGCGCAGGACATCACCGCCTACGGAGCCGACCGTCCGGAAAGCGGAGAAAATCTCGCGCGCCTGCTGCGGGAGGTAACGAAACTGGAGGGCGATTTCGTGCTCCGGCTGCTGTATACGCACCCGGCGCATTACAGTGCGGAATTGATCGATCTTCTATCCGAAGGAAATCCGAAAATTCTTCCCTATCTGGACATTCCGCTGCAACATATTTCGGAACGGATTCTGAAAGCGATGCATCGCCACGTGAGCGGTGCGGAAATCCGGCGTCTGCTGGACGAATTACGGAACCGGATTCCGGATCTGGTATTGCGAACGACGTTCATCACCGGGTTCCCCGGAGAGAGCGATGCGGAATTTGAGGAATTGCGAATGTTTGCAAAAGAGTACCGGTTCGAACGTTGCGGAGTCTTCCCCTATTCGCCGGAACCGGGCACACCGGCGTCGGTTCTTCCGGATCAGGTTCCGCAGGAAATTGCGGAGAAGCGGGCGGCGGCGCTCATGAAACAGCAGCGCAGCATCATGCGGCGGGCCAATCGGCAATGGATTGGACGCGAAGTGCGTGTTTTGATTGATGAAGTTGCGGGGAAACAAGCCATCGGGCACGCCTGGATGGACGCGCCGGAAATCGACAATCAACTGACGTTTTTTAATGCCGCCGGCTTGAAGAGCGGGATGTTCTGCAAAGTAAAAATCACCGATGCCGACAGTTATGATTTATTCGGCGAAGCTATCCGCGAAACGAAGGGACGAAAAAAATGAATCTGCCAAATATTTTAACAATCAGCCGGATCGTGATGGTATTGATCTTTGTGGTGCTGGCGACACTGGCCAATAAGAGTTTCATTGGGCACGACTGGGTTTTTCCGATTCGTCTGGGGGCGTACATATTGGCGATATTGGCAGGCGCGACGGACCTGCTGGATGGTTATCTTGCGCGACGGTGGAATCAGATTACTTCATTCGGCGCGTTGATGGATCCTCTTGCGGACAAAATTTTCGTCACGGCGACGATGTTGATTGCAGTGGAATATCATCTGATGCCGGCGTGGATTGCGGTGGCGGTGTTGTGCCGGGAATTCATGGTGACGGGACTTCGGACGCTTGCGGCGAAGAAACAGGTGGTGATTTCGGCGGATCGCTGGGGCAAGCTCAAGACGGCGTTGCAGATGGTGATGCTGGCGATCGCGGGGGCGTCGTGGGTATGGGATTTTGCCTTACGCGAAGAAAAATGGTTCGGAGTCCGGCTCTGGTATTTGTGGATGACCTATTTATGCGGAATTGTTCTGGTAACGGTATTATCCGGTCTGGGATATTTCATTCGCTTCCGCTATCTGTTTCTGGATCATTCGGAAAATAAAAATTAAAAATTGCGCTCAAAGCAGCTTGAAAAAAAACAAAGCGACATTATATTTATACGACAAGCGCTTCGAATGGCGGAGTGCTCATTGCGGAGAGATGGTCGAGTGGTCGAAGGCGCCACATTGGAAATGTGGTGTGGGGAAACTCACCGAGGGTTCGAATCCCTCTCTCTCCGCCATTTACTTCTTTTCCCCGTGAAAAGAAGTAAAACAAGAA
>CALXNS010000116.1 GCA_944389815.1 uncultured Victivallis sp.
AAAAAACAGCCGGTTCCCGGAGCGCGGCTGGTATTCAGCGAAACCGCGCGGGTTGAGGCCAGGGCGGACAACCTCAACGCCGAGCAGACCGGCAGGGGGTGACCCAATGAGCGAAAACAGCGTGAAAAATCTCGAGGTAATGGAGGCGATTGCCGCCGGTGAGTTCGGTTTCTCGGCGGAGGAACTGACCGGAGCGGTGGAGTTCGCGCTCAGGGTCAGCGCCCGGACTGCCGCCACGACGGCGGTCGCGGTCGCATTGGTTCGCCGCGATCACATCCGCGACGCGGGCGCATGGGTCAACTGGGCGCGCGAGCGGTTCGGGCTGGAGGGCAGTTACCTCCACCACCTGCACAAGGTCGGCAAAATGCTGATCGGTTTGCGCGAGTGTCCCGGAGACACTCAGCGAGAGTGTTGTAACAACACTGTTAAACCGTACCGGTCGCTGTTTGCCGCCGGATTTGACAAACAGCTCCCGGTCACGCGAATCCCGACGGAACAGCTCGCGGCATTCCTCTCCCACCTGAGCAAACCGATTGACAAAATGACTCGCGGAGAGGTGCGCACGGCGGTCGCCGAGTGGCTCGGGGAAGCCGGCCGCCACGCTGCGGAAAGCATCCAGCCGGATCTCCCCGGTTTCGATCGGGCACTCGACACCGTCTGGCGGCTCGAGCCGGAGGAACTCGTTGCGGCGGTCAACAACGATGACAAGGCCGCGCAGAGTCTGCGCGCCGGAATGGGACTGCTCGGAGCGGCGCTCGAATTCGAGAAACGCCGCGAATGCCCGGACGTTCAGGCACTGCAGGCTGCAAAAGCCGCGCTGTTGAGCGAGGTTGAGGAAATCGAACAAGTCATTGCAAAAGCGTTGTAAGGGGGGAACACATGGGAGCTCTCGATTTTCTGAAAAAACTGCCCGCGCGGCGCAGTGATTCACAGTTGCCGGCAAAACCGGTTCGCTGTGTTCCGGCGCCGGTTGCGGTTGCCGAGCTCCCGGTCAACGCCCGCAGCAAGGCCGCCGAACGGCTCCGGTTCGTCCGACTGGTCGAGATCACAAAATCAAGCCGCCGCCTCTCCGACGCCGACGCCTGTGAATTTGTCGCGGTCAATCATGTCCTCGAGTTCCCGATCCTGCGCAGCTCCGGACACGGCGGAGCATCGCAGCTCACCTACAATAACCTCCGCAACTGGCGGCCCGCCGTCCGTCAGGGAGGCGGTGACGACGAGATCCTGCGCCGCCTCGCCGACGGTTACACCAGAGGAATTCAAAAAGCGCGCGGCGACGCCCGGTTCTGGGAATATTTTTATGCGTTTTACCTCAATTTAAACCGACTGCCGATCTCAGTCGCCTACCGGAACGCGGCGGCGAAAATGCGCGCGATCGATCCAACCGTCCGCATCCCGACTCTGGCACAGGCGCGGTACCGGATCTCGCAGCTCGATCCGGCCGTCGTGATTCTCGCCCGCGAGGGCGAGGAGGCGTGCAAAAACCGCTGCATCGACTACATCAAGCGCGACTGGCGCGACATCCCGGCCGGAGAGGTCGTGATCGGTGACTCCCGGACGTTCGACACCCGCGTCCGCATTCTCGATCCGCAGACCGGCAAATACCGCGCCGCCCGTCCGACCATCGCGGCCCTCATCGACGGCCGCAGCTGGTTCATGAGCGCATACTGGATCACCACCGAACCGGTCAACGCGGATACGCTGATCCGCACGCTCGCGCTCTACTGTTTGAATACCGGCGGCCAGCCGCCCGCCGTGGCCTATTTCGACAACGGCAGGGACTACTGCGCGCAGGGATTTTCGACGCCGCTCGTCGTCGACGGCGTCGAGCACTCGATTTTCCGCGAGCTCGGCATTACGCTCATCAACTCGATCGCGTACAATGCCAGGGCGAAAACGATCGAACGCGCGTTTCGCGATATGATGCAGCAGTTCGACAAAATGTTCCCGGACTATCTCGGCAGCCGACCGGGTGAGCGGACGCTCGCCGCGGATTATTTCGACACTCACCCGGAGGAGCTGCCGGATCTCGAGCTGTTCTGCCGGGTGTTCGCCGACTGGCTCGACAGCTACCACGCGACGCCGAAATCCGGCGAGATTCACCGGGGAAAATCCCCGGCAGAGATCTGGAACGCCCGGCAGCCGCGCCCGGCCATGAGCGCTGAACAGCTCCGGTACGCGGTCTGCAAGCCGGAGGGCGTCCGCACGGTCGGCCGTGGCCCGGCGGTTTCGCTCGACGGGAAACTCTACTACTGCGACCGGCTCAAGGTCGGCACACGCACCCTGGTCAAATCGGATCCATTCGACCCGACCCGCGTGATATGCTGCACGCCGGACGGTTCACTGATCGGAGAAGCCCGCACCCGCGAGGCGATCCGCGCGCTCGCGCTCGACGATGAGGAGGCCAGAGCAGCAATCAGCGAACTCATCGGCCGCCAGCGCCGACAGCTCCGCGAGGCGAGAAGCACGCTCGACCGGCTCACCGGAGGCCGTTCACAAGCGTCGCCGATCGAACTGTTCCTCGCCGATCCCGACGCTCCGCTCGTCCCCGTCGGCAGCCGCCGCAGCGTCAAGGGAACCGCGCACGAGTTCACCCGGTTCACTCTGCCGGGAACCATCGAACCCGCGCCGAAAGCGCCGGAAAGCGCACGGAAACTCGAATTCCGCGAGGACGAGGAGGAGGAGCGCCGGAGAGAGTTCGGCCGGGCGATCATGACGCCGCCGACCACGCCGGAGGACAAACCGAATCCGCAGCAGCTGCAGGATTTTAATCAGTTCATGACGTCCCGCCGGGACGATGAGTTTTAACAACCACACAGAGGGAGATTAAACATGAGAACTCGTAACGCAGGAACCGCAACCGGAGACGAAACGCACGCCAGGCACAACAGCGAAAACCCCGCCCCCGAGGCGGGAATGAGCAGAGACGTCATCAACATCGGACTGAATATTTTCCGAACCGGAATCCGGCGTTATTCGGAACAGGAGCAGGAACTGCTCGAGTGGCTGTGGGGATATACCTTCGACGTGCTCGGCAACAGCAAAATCGAGCTCGAACGCGCGCTCGGATATGATTACAAATTCATCTACGATGTTTTAACCGGCGCATTCGACGGTTCGCTCGAAACGTTCTGCGCCGCGATCATCAACCTCAAGGCAAAAGCGGCGCAGAAAATGCCCCTCGTCGGCACGATCGTGACCAAACGGATCACCGAGGCGCTCGACTATGCGCGCGATTTTTCGGCCATGGTGACGATTCAGGGGCCGACCGGACGCGGAAAAACCTACACCGCGCGCTACTGGGCGAGAATGAATAATCACGGCCGCACCCGGTATATCCGTATTCCTTCCGGCTGCACCCGCCGCGTTCTGGTAACGCTGCTCTGCCAGCAATGCGGAATCGGAACTGCCGGTCACAAAACCTATCAGCTGGAACTCCGACTGTTCAAGGCGTTCACCGCCCGCAACGTAATTATCGCCGACGAGGCCGGCCACCTGATTCCGCGCACCGGTAGCGGCAGTACCGCCGCGATCGAGCTGTTGCGCGACCTGCACGATATGACCGGATGCGCGGTCGTCATGATTTTTACAGACGTTTACCTCTCCCGGATGAAAACAGGTGAACAGGCGGACTATTTTGAGCAGTTTTTCGGTCGAATTAAATTTCAGCTCACCATCCCTGAACGGGTGTTCCGCAGCGAGGTCGAGGAAGTGGTGAAATCATTTCTGCCGGATCCGCCGGCGCGGATGATCGAATATGCCTATTCCCTCGCTCTCCAGCGTGACGGGAAGTTGCGGACTCTGTTTGAAGACCTCGTCCGCGCGTCCGAATGGGCCTCCCGCCAGAACCGCGCGCTCAGTTTCGATGACCTCCGTCTGGCGGTCGAATGGAGACGCTCAGGCGGCGTCTGGCCGGAGGAGTAAAATGAGTCTGGCGGCGATCCACATTCTCCGGAAAGAGCTCGGCTTGACCGAAGCGGAGTACCGCGCGATCCTGCGCGAGGTCGCCGGGGTGGAGTCTGCGAAATACCTCGACGAATCCGGCGACCGGGCCGTCATGGCGCGGCTTTACGCGATCCGGGATGAACGCCGGGAGGCGGCAAAAAGCCGCGTCAAAAGCCCCGCAGAACGCAAAATCTGGGCGCTCTGGCTGGGGGGAGACGACCGTCAGGGGTTGCGGAGCTACCTGCCGAAACCCGAACGTACCGTCGCGTATCTGCTGGGGTTTGTCCGTCGCGCCTCGGGAAACTCAAATATTACTGAGGCGTCCGATCTCTCCACATTGACCGGACGGGAGGCGTACATAACAATCGAGGCGTTAAAATTCCGCCTCAGTCAGGAACAGGAAAAAATGCGAAAGGAGGTGCCATTTTGATGTAGTAACAACAAAAATATCAGCATATTGTAGAGAGCGGGAGAGATAAGAGGCGGCAACCCCTGTCACTCCCCGGCCCGGTGATTAGCGCACCAGAACCGTTTTACCGCTCGTAGGCGAGTATTTAAGATAACACGTAAAGACGGTTTGCGCAATCGCCGGGCCTTTTTTTATTGTCAAAACCCTGAAAAAAGGAGGAAAAAATGCCACAAAAGGCAAGCCCCGTCACCGCTGCCGACTTGGCTAAACACGCCTATAAACAGCAATACGGTGTCATTATTATCTGCACGGACGAGGCACAGCAGATCGAGGTTTATGAGGCCATCAGACAGAAATATCCAAACAATAAAATCAGAGTGGTGAATACGTAAAATGATGATTGAAATTCATAATCGCTGCAGCGATTTTTCCAGCTATCGGGCCGCCCGTGTGAAATCGCTCTTTAACGCTGAATCCGGATGTAATTTTGACCTGTCCGCAGATCTCCCGGCAGACGATCCGAAGTGGAAAATTGGTGTCATTGTGGGGCCGTCAGGTTCCGGGAAAAGCTCCATCGGCCGCCAGTTCTGGCCCGGCGTTGAAATTACCAATCTCGCCGTTGGCTGGCCGGAAGACGCGCCGATCGTCGACGCAATCGCGCCGGGAGGGGACTTCAACGCCGTAACCGGAGCACTCGCCGCCGTGGGGCTCGGAGACGTTCCGGCCTGGCTGCGTCCGTTTCATGTTCTGAGCTGCGGGGAGCAGTTCCGCGCCGGACTCGCCCGCCTGATCGCCGATCCGCCTGAGCGCGTGATTGTCGACGAGTTCACAAGCGCGCTCGACCGCCAAATCGCGCGTTTCGGGGCACTCGCATTCGCCAAAAGCTGGCGCAGGCAGCCGGGCTCCCGTCAATGCCTGATCCTCACCTGTCACCGCGACGTGGTCGACTGGATTGCGCCGGACTGGGTGTTCGACACGGCGACCGGGGCTTTAACCAAGGAGGGGGTTCGACGCCCCCGGTTTGAGCTCGAAATTTACCAAACAGACTGGCGTTACTGGAAAGTTTTTGAACCGCATCACTATTTAAAATTGCCGCTCATGCCGTGCGCACGATGTTACGTTGGAGTCGTTGACGGGCAACCCGTTTGTCACGTTGCAATGAGCAGCAGAAACAAAGGGCGGGATGTTGAGGCCCGCGGCTGTCGGCTCGTTGTATTGCCGGAGTGGCAGGGGGCCGGGGTAGGAATGCGGTTTCTCAACGCCATTTGCGAGCTAAATTTACAGGGCACCGAGGGGGGCCGTTTCCCCGGCCGACCGGTTACGACCATTTTCCACACGTCACATCCGGGGCTCGCCGCGTCGCTACGCCGAGACCGGCGCTGGAGGCAGGTCAGCGCGAGCCTGTATGGCGGGGAACGCAGCCGCTGTTTACGCACAATGGCGATTAGTAACGCGCGAAAACTAGCCGTAAAACCGGATGCTGTTACAGTTAGCGGGGCAGCATTTGGAGGGCATTTTCGGGCGGTACAGGGATTCCGTTACGTAGGAGCAGAAGGAATCACAGCATGATACGGATAATTTTATGCGGTCAGCGCAGTTTCGGGGCAGCGGTATTCCGCATGTTGAATGAGCGTCCAGGGGTTGAAATCAGCGCTGTTTACGCGCCACTCGGGGATAAACTCGCAGGTGTTGCGGAGTTGTTTAATACGCCTCTCAAACAGGCTGGAACGCTCAATTCGCGCACGATGCCACAGGATTGCGACCTCCTGATAGCTGCTCATTCGCACGATTTTGTAAGCTCGGCAGTGAGAAACAGGCTGCGGATCGGCGCGATCGGATACCACCCCTCTCTGCTGCCACTACACCGCGGACGGGACGCTGTCCGGTGGACTATTCACGACCGCGACCGAGTCACTGGTGGAACCGTTTTCTGGCTGTCAGACACGGTCGACGGCGGCCCAGTGGCAGCTCAAGAATGGTGTTTTGTCCGTCCAGATGATGACGCCAGCAGCCTCTGGCGGCGCGAATTGTTTCCGCTCGGACTCCGTCTCCTGTCTCGAGTTCTCGACGATATCGAACGAGGCGAGCTCGCGATGCGTCCGCAGTCGCCTGAACTCGCCACCTGGGAGCCGTCATTTTCTGGAGCTCCGCGCCTGTTCAGACCGGAGTTGCTCAAAATCGGAGAACTCCCGAACGGTTTTCGCATAATCAGTTAAAAAAAGGGGGGGATTTTCTCCCCCCGTTTTTATCGGCACACTCGCCTGGCTCACTGGACACCTGTCAAGCCCTCCCCGCCCAGCACACCATAATTGTTCTGTTTTGCGTAAATCTAGCGCCTATAAATTTTCACCTCAAATCACCTATTCCCGGCTGGGTATATCTATTCTCTCTGTATACGCGGGGAGCAAACCTCACGGTTCGTTCTGCCGCAAAATTTTTACCGTCCCGAGCAAAAGCCCCAGGCCGGCACAGAAACCAATAAAAACAACAGCACGGATAACGGCGCCTTTTTGATTGCGAAGTAGAGCATGATTCCTCCGTTGAGAAGAAGGAAAATCGCAATATTCACCAGCACGGCAAGATAAATCTTATGCCTTTGAAGAGAAAAAAGCCGCCTCATGTCGATCAGAAAACGTGTCAATACAAAATAACTCTCAACGGCAGTAAAAAGAGCCAATAATCCAACTGCAGCAATCCAGACATTCGGAATTTCACGCAATGTCAGCTCCTGCTCCGGCAACGATCGACACAAGAAAGCAACCCATGAGGCGGTCAGAATTTGAAACAACTGGGACAAGCCTGATCATTTTCCATTCATCAATTATGTCACCATTGGTCAGGATGTATCATTTCATCCGCTCGCTGCTGCACCCCAAGTCCGTGAATGTTATGATCTTCGTGGATCTAATATCGAACCAATTTTTCTTTCAATGGGAATTCCGGCAAATTTATGGAGTAATTCCGCAATTCGATTGGTGACGATCTGGCCTGCCTGTGCAGCAAAGATCATATGAGCATCCTCAGCTCCTGATGAATTCCTGGTACAAAGCATCAAAATGAAACTCCCGGACCGATATCTGAGAATCATGGGGCCAGCTGGGCTGTTTCGAAGCACGTAGGTAACGTATTGATTCCTTTTTTGATTCAGAATATCATTGATTCGAATGAGTTTCAAGTTCCCGGCATCTTCCGATTCAATTTTGCAATCTCCTCCCTCTGGCAAACGGGAACATTACAACGCCGCAAGTTCAAACACTTCTCCGGCGGGAAGAGTCAAGGCTGGAGCATTCATCCAGATTGCTGATTCCCAATACGTTGAAAATCAGCGACCGCCCTCTTCCGCCTCTTCGGAAAATTCAATATCCAATACTCCGATTCCCTTCGGCGGAATCCGCACGAAAGACCTCACCCCGGGAAGACCGTCGGTACGCTCTTCCAGCCGCATCGGCCGCCCGCGGAAATCGTTGACGATTCGAATATCCTTCAATGGAAGATCGCTGGTGAGATCACCCAGGATATAACGCCAGTTCTCATTGGTGACCAGATAGCGCCAGACCAAGTTCGATACGCACAATCCATTGAAGTGAAAGAATTTCTGATCCGGCGTCTCCTCGGATTGGATATGAATGACCGGCCGCAGTACCGCGTCGAATGCACGCAGCGTCAAATCGAGAAATCCTGCCGACGCCCGGCGATAGAATTGTTCATCGAAGAAGCTCGGCGGTTCCGGAATTCCCATCAAATCTTCCGGCAGCTCCTCCGGTTTCGACGCAGGAACATTCCAGTCGCCCCCCGGAAGCTGCGGCGCATTGAGGCAGCGGAAACGCGCCGGAGTCGCACTGTTCGTATCGGCAAATCCCCAGCCGTCGCATTCAAAGGAACCGATTTCACCGACGGCAAAGAGCGGCCGGGAGCGTTTCCTGTGCAGAATCGATTGTTCCTCTTCCGGCAGCAGCCCCGGATTGAGCACCAGTAACGGCGCATCAACCCGGTCGATATCTTTTATATTGACCGTTCCGGCAATCCGCGCGCCGCCGGCAAGCAGTTCATAGAGCCAGCAGGCCGTCAGACAGCGCCGCGTCTCAAGGTAGAAATCCAGTTCGGCTTCCAGGATCGAATCGCTCCAGACCAGCAGCATTCCGTCCAGTTTTTGCGGTTGAAGTTCGAATCCGATCTCCCACTTCGAGTGCAGAAACTCCCACTCGTGCGGCCGAATCGAGGCGGCCAGACAGACCTGGAGCCCGTCGAAACAGCGTTGCAGAACCCCGTTACCGTCGCAGCAGTACAAATTGCTGTAGGTGATGATCTCCCGCTCCAGCGCCGCGGGCGCATGGCGCAGCGACGACCACCCCTCGGTCAGATCCTGCACGCCGTTGAGGAATATGAATTTCCCCTCCGGCGCCGCCGCTTTCGTCAACAACGCCGTCGCGCAGATCACATGGTAGAACGGCACGTGGAAACGGGCTCGCCAGCAGAAATCCATATATTCTCCGCCCGACCCGACCGTCTCGATGACGATGCGGTCGAATCCAAGCTGCGGCAGTTCCCGGTAATCGATCCCGTACCGGTAGAGCGCCTCGACCGGATCGCGCGTCCAGCAGGTGTGCAGCGTAACACGCTTTCCCATCGCATGCATACGCTGCACCACTTTGGTAAAATAGGTACGGAAACGCCGCCGGTGGAAATCGATCCACTCCCGCCGCAGCGACCGCCAGATGTAAGCGGCACGCGCCTGAAGTCTCTCAGGATCATCGTCGCAATGCGCCGGATATTCCTCCGGCAGGACAACCGCTCCTCCGCCGTCGGCGAGAAACTGGTCGATCATGTCGTCGGAATAATCTCCGTGGCAGAGCTGGAACCAGCCGTGATTGTAACCGTCGCCGAGATGCCAGCCGTCAAAGTCGTAATCCTCGATGACTTCACTGGCCTTGTCCAGCAGAAAATCTTCGTAATAGCGCCCGTCGGCAAACCGTTTCAGAATATGGATGACCGGCGTCGCCGGCTGCATGTTCCGCACCGTGACGTTGGCGATTTCCAGGTGTTCATAAATCCACTCCCGGTGCCAGCGGTTTCCCAGGGAGGACGGGAACACCGAAAACAACACCTTCACCCCGTGGCGGTGAAACTCCTCGATCGCCCGTTTCAACATCCACTTGCTCCACGGCGGACCCTGATACTTCGGCTTGTCAAACCACGTATCCATGTAGGCGCCGACATCGGGCGGAAAAAATTCATCCTCCTGCAACCCATGATGGCAGTGGACGAAGTCCGGGCCCCACATGAATATGGAGATCCCGTCCGGCTTGAACCCCAGCGAATCCAGATACGCCTTCACACCCATATCAGGCACCTGATTGTCAAGCGCGATCAACTCCATCCAGAGGTAAGTTTCATAGCGTGCCATCTGTCGTCGGCTCCCTGTTTTCGTTGTTCTCATTCCGCCCGCAGTTCAAGAATACGGAAGTCGCGCGCCGGAAGTTCAAATTCCTTCAACGGCCATTCGAGCGGAATTTCCTTTGCCTCAACCGTATCCCATTCGACGGCCCGGACCGCTTCAAATCCAAGTTTATCCGGGTCGATTTCGAGCGTAACGCTCCGCGGTTCGTAGTTCCAGTTCGCGAGGATGACCAGCGCCCGGCCGTCGTCGACCCGCCGGAATACGCTGCTCAAAACCGTCGCCGGTTCCGACGTGCGCACCGGACACTCCTGCCGCCAGTAGGGAATGAATTCCGCCGCCGTCCACCATGGATCGACGATCTTCCAGACCGGCAGCACCTCCATGTCATACGTCAACGGGAACGACACCCGGTGCGGCAGCGTCATCATCAACACCTCGCGCACCGGCACCGCCTCGCCCACCTTGCGCCAGGAGTAATGGAAGACCGCGAAGTGCGTGACCGGCATACCGTATTCGGTCTGGGCGTATTTAGCGCGGAAATAGTCCGGAGTCAACCGCCGGTAGTGGTCAAGCCCCTCCCAGATCAACTCCTCGCCGAAGGTGCGCACATCGACAAACGCGGCACACGCCGGGCTTTCGCCGCTGTGGGAGAAATTGATCCGATCCCTGCCGCCGGATTTGAAGATCCGGTACATCTGCTTGACGAAACGGCGCGTCGCGAGCAAATTCAGCGTCGGGCGCCGGACGCCGTCGGCGTCGACGTAACCGCAGCCGTGGCGGCCGTTCGAACAGGGGATCGCGGTCGCATCGGTGTAGACGCCGTCCAGCCCGAGTTTGTTGACGATCCCTTCGACCTGGCAGAGCAGAAAATCGGCATAGGTGCTGTTCAGACACGTCGCGGTCATCCGGGCGTGGGGCGTCGTCCAGAAGAAGGTTGGAAACGCCTCCCATTCCAGGGCGTAGGTCTTGTATTCATCCATGTGATCGGCGATGGCCGAATACCAGAGATTGTGCGCAAGTTTCATCCCGTAGCTCTGGAATTTACGCATTCCCTTCTCCGCCTCGGTGGCATCGCGGTTCCAGACCGCGTAACCATCCGGCAGAAGATCGTAATAAACCTGACCGACGCTCAGCGAACGGAGCAGTTCCAATCCCTCGGGCGACGTGTAACCGGGGATGTCCGCATTGAAGACGCTCCCGGGATCCAGTCCGATGTGCCACGCTTTGGGATCGGCGGGTTCATTCTTCACCGGCAGGCTCTGGAGGAAGTAATCATACTGGAATTTCCCGTCGGGGAGGAGTTGGGAATCTTCGCTTACCAGATGGATTTTCAAGGTGGCCGCATCCTTCGTCTGATCGACCTGCGCATAACGTTTCCCGCGGATTGCGCCGGGATTTTCCGTCATGACCGCGAGAGCTCGTTTTTCACTGCCGATGACCATTTCATGGAAGAAGCGTTCCGTCCAGTTCCAGCCGGAGGCGTCGTACATCCAGTTGCCCCAGGAGTTGCTCGAATTGCCCAGCTGCACAACTTTGGATTCCCGGGGCGACTGCGTGTAGATGTCCTGCAGCAGACTGCCGGTGAAACCGTCGCCGCGCACGAAAAGCGCCTCTTCGGGAACGACGGGAAATTCCAGCGCAAGTTCATTGACCACCAGCGGCTCCTTCTTCAACGGCGTCAACTCCGCCTGCCAGCGGACGAAACCATCGAATTCCAGCGTGACGACGCCGTTCAACTGCACGGAATCACTCCTGCCGCTGAAACGCCAGCTGACCAGATCGTCGGCGTCCTCAAGAGCTTCAAGTTCATCAAACACCAGTGTTTCATTCTTTCCATTCACCTTCAATGCGATTCGCGCCGGCGCCGCGAGCAGCGGGGAACCGGCCGATTCGATCGCTGCGGGCAACCCGTTGCCGCCGAATTCATAATGCCGCCGCAACACGTCAGCGGACGCGCCGGAGCGTTCAATCGGCGTGAAAGGCGCCGGCACGCTGCGATCGTCCCATAATGCGGTATGAAGCCATGCGGGTTTCGCCGGGAAAACAAATTCGCTGTTGGCGGAAGCGAGTTCCCGATTGTCCGCATCGAGCAGTGCGCCGCGGATCAGGTAACGGCCGGGTTTGAAATCCTTCGTGGAAAGCGTGAGAGTCTGTTTCGGATCGACCAGCGCGGCACTCTGTTTCTCCAGTTCGGAACCGGAAGAATCGGCAATCGAAACGACGATCCGGCTCCCCTCCGGCACCTCAAAACGCGAAACGTCGGCGGTAACTTCGACTTCCTGCGCCTCATACGCCAGACGCGGCACCAGAAAGAATCCCGGCAGCAGCGTGAACGGCAACTGCAGTTGCGCAACCGGTTCGGATGATTCGTGCAATGTCACCTGATATTGCAGCAACATCGCAGTAAGAGCGCCCGCCGCCCCCTGCAACGGAGTTCTGATGTTGAACGCCTCCCCCGTTCCACGTTCCCGGCCACCGGCGGCGATCTTATTTGCCGCATCGGGCAGCGAAACGCTCCATTGAACGTTTGCGCCTTCCGGAGCGGAGCCGGTCAGATTCAATTCCCCGTTGGCGAGATTGCCCAGCGTAAGGAGCCGGACACCGCTATTTTGTTCGTCGCCGAAGACGCCGTAACCGAATCTCGACACCGCGTTGAATCCCGGCGCCCAGCAGGTCCAGTCGCTGCCGGTTCTGACTTCGCCGTTGATCGTCGAAAAATCCCGGCAGAAATTGATCCGCCAGCTGTCGCCCGGTTTCGGGGCGTTCCCGCCCAGAAGCGCAAAGGGAATGGCAATTTCTCCCAGCCAGGTTTTGGCATCCATGGTCATGATGCCGCCGGACATGGTGGCGCTCTCCTGAATGGAGGCGCGGTACGTGAGCCTTTCATCCGCCCAGACCGAATCCGCCCGGCTGGAACCGGAGGTGAAACCGCCGCCGGGAACGACCAGAAGCTGGAAGAACTCCACGCCGTCGCGCGACAGCCACACTTCGAATCCTTCAATGCCGTTCTCGAATTCGCTCGCGTCGAAGATCGTCTCACTTCCCATACCGAGCTGCACAACCTCCTGCCGGGAGGAGAACGCGATATAGAGCTGTTCATCGTCGTACCCCGCGTAAACCACGGTCTGACGCGGCGACCAGGCGCCGTTTTCCAGCGTAACGAAACCGGTCGTTGCGGCGGCGGCGCTCCATTCGCCTTCGGAAAGTTTGCCGTCGATGACCGGCTTTTCCTTCAACCGGGGAAAGGTGATCATCGGCGAACGGCTGAAATCCCCCTTGAAGGCAACATTCTTTTCATCCTCCGCCTTTTCGCCCCAGGGACGCAACGAAGCGTCGTCACAGAAGACGACTCCGCCGCGCACGTGAAAGAGCACTTCGTACTCCTCGACGCCGATCGTGGATTGATCCGTGTAAATCGCCACGCCGTTTTCCGGCAGCGTGAAATCAAGCGAATACTGTTTCCACTGCTCGGAGTCGATCGTGAACCATTCGGTTTCCAGCGGTTTTTCCGCTTCAAGATAAGTATTTGCTCCATAAAGGAACGCAGACAACCGAAGCTCCCCCTTGCCGCGCACCCACAAAGTGAAGACGAACCGTTCCCCCGGGCGCCCCTTGAGCCGCTGGCTGCCGATGGTCGTCTGAACTTCCGACGCGCCTTCGGCGGTCTGGTCGACTGCAAGCGAAATGGATCCCTCCTTTGCGAACGCCAGATCATTGCGCACGTCGATTCTGCCGGTGTAGACCCAGTGTTTTCCCCAGCGCAGCGGAAACCCCGTCGCCGGATCGAGCTCTTCAAACCCGCCGTTGTCCAGAAGTTCGGCTCCGTGAACGCCGCAAGTGAGACACCCGAAAACTGCAAGAAAAATGACATAAAAATACTTCATAGAGCTCCCAATCGCCCTGTTCAAAAAATGAATGTTTCAGCCGTAAATTATTCCGTTGCCCCACTCAGTGAATATTCGCCTCAGTCACCTCGTTCGGCCCGAAAAACTCCGGATCATAGACGCTGACGGCAAATCCTCCCTTCAGCGAGAGCGGATTACGGTATTCGACGTGTCCGTCAGCCATCAGGCAGTTCGCCCCCTGGCGATGACGGTCGAAAGCGATGCCCATGTTGTTGAGCGCATTTTCATACGTTTCCCAGCAGGGGCCGCCGGGGAGCGCGTCGGCCATCCAGAGACGCTTTGAAGGGTTGCGCACCGAACTGATGCGACGCTGCGTCCACAAGGCGCTTATGTTGCTGCCGCCGAATGTGCGGCTATTGACGGTATAATTGAAAATTTTGTTCAGATAGCAAGGTTTGTACATCAGAGTCGGACATCTGAAAAGCAAAGGCTCCTGTTCCCCTTCGGCGGCCGCGAAAACCTCGCCGTTCGGATTGGCCTCCGTGACGCACAGAAAATAATTCTGAAGAAGTCCGGCATCCGAAAGCTGCACCGGCCAGTCGCTGGCGGTGGCGGCATAACCGCCCCAGTCATTGCAGTAAAATTGAAACGTTGCTCCAAGCTGCTTGAGGTTGTTCATGCACGATGAAGCCTGCGCCGCCGCCCTCGCCTGATTCAATGCGGGAAGAAGCATGGATGCGAGGATGGCGATGATCGCAATTACCACGAGAAGTTCGATCAATGTGAATCTACGTTTCATTTTTCAATCCTTCCATGTTGTCTTTCGAGTGTGGCAATGGACAAAATTTCTTCATTTGATCTCCCGGAGAAACCGGAATCGGCAGGGCGCATGGTAAAAAAACGTTCCCCCCCGGCGAACCATGCCATGATCCACGATTTCCCTCTACTTTAAGTATATCACATCGTCTGGGAAAAACCGACACTTTTTTGTGTTTTTTTTTACCGATCTTGCTTTTTTTGTAAAACAGGTATATTTTTCATTTGACAAAAGCGTTTTTTACTTCCATAGTTTTTAAACAATCAGGAACAAAATCAACCGGGATGGTAAGGAGAAAAGATAAAATGCAATTCAAGCTGGATTTGAGCCAATTGTCCTGGCAGTTGAGCGGCTGGACCCCCAATCTGTGGCAATTGTGCAAGTCAATGGAGACCGGAGGGAGCCAGAAGGCGGAAATTCCGGCCATTCCGGCACAGGTTCCCGGTTCGGTGCAGGGAGCCCTTCTCCGCGCCGGCATTCTGAATGACCCCCACGTCGGATTTCAGGCACGTAACTGCGAATGGGTCGAAAACCGCCACTGGATGTTCCAGTGTGAAATTCCAGCTGTTCTGCCGGCGGACTCCCCCTGCGAACTGGTCTGTCCCGGACTGGACACGGAAGGGTGGGTTTACTGGGACAACGCCTGCCTCGGGCGTTTCTGCGGCGCACACCGTCCGCACGTTTTCCGTCTGCCGGAAAATACGGCAGGTCACTGCACCGTGCATCACCTTGCGATCATCTTCGATTCACCGATTCGTTTCGCCGGACAATTCGGCCGCACCTGGGAGATCCCGGTCACCAAACCGCGTTACTATTACACCTGGGACTGGATTCCCCGGATGGTTCAAATCGGCATCACCCGCGCGCCGTGGATCCGCGCCGTCGGCGCAACCGAACTGGACATCATCGACCTCTGGACCGACGCCGTCGCCGCCGAACATCGGGGCGTCGTGTTTGTAAAAGCCAAGTTGCGCGGCGCCGAAGAGGCGCTCCTTACGCTGCATCGCGAAGGACGGTGCGTCTGGTCGCGCAAAGCGACCGCCGCCGAACTCGCCCGGGGAGTCCGCGAAGAGATCAGCGAAATCGAACTCTGGGAACCGAATCTTTCCGGAGAACAAATCCTGTACAGTTTCGAAATCGACGCAGGCGACGCCGGACATGAACTTCGTTCCGTCGGGTTCAAGCAGATTCGCTGGCTCCCCTGCCGCGGCAGCGCGCCCGACGCCGAACCGTGGCTCTGTGAAATCAACGGCCGGGCGACCTTTCTGCAGGGATTCAACTGGACGCCGCTGCGGGCGTATTACGCCGATTGCACCCGGGCGGATTACGAACTGCGGTTGCGCCACTACCGGGAGATGGGCTGCAACATTCTGCGGATCTGGGGCGGAGCGTTCCTGGAACCGGATTACTTCTATGATCTCTGCGACGAATACGGACTGCTGGTGTGGCAGGAGTTTCCGATGAGTTCCTCTGGCTTGTCCAACGTGCCGCCGCACGATGAGGAATCCATTGCGGAAATGCGCCGCATCGCCGACGCCTATCTGACCATTCTGCCGCGCCACGTCTCGCTTCTCGCCTGGTCGGGCGGCAATGAGCTGCAACGCGGCCCGGAGGGGGCCGACGAAGGCTGCGGCTTCCCCTGCGACATCGACGAACCGATTCTGGCGATGCTTGCGGCGGTGACGAAACAGCGCGATCCCTCGCGGCGGTTCATGGCGACCTCGGCCTCGGGGCCGCGCGAATTCGGCGACCCCGCATTGTACGGCAACGGCGAATTGTGGGATGTCCACGGGCCGTGGAAATGCGAAGGAACGCTCGAAGAAGCGTGGTATCCGGTCTGGGAAAACGACGATTCGCTCTTCCGGTCCGAATTCGGCTGTCCCGGCGCGAGCGGTGCGGATCTGATCCGGCGTTACGCGGGCAAAGAGGCGTACTTCCCGTGTTCGGCGGAGACGCCGTTGTGGAATTATCCATTGCCGTGGTGGGCGGAGGAGTACCTCTTCGTACAGGAACATGGCCGCGCATCGGCCACGCTTGAAGAGTACGTCACCTGGAGTCAGGAGCGTCAGTCGCGGGCGCTCTCCTACGCGATGAATGCGATGAAGAGCCGTTTCCCGTCGATCGGCGGCGCGATCGTCTGGATGGGACACGATTCGTTTCCGTGTACGGCGAACACCTCGGTGATCGATTTTGAAGGCAATCTCAAACCGGCGGCGCAGGCGTTGTCGGAAATTTTCCACCGTCCGGCGGGATGCGCCCCGGAGAAATCCGGAAAGTAAGAAATCCGGAAAATAAAGCAAAAGGGAAGGCGGCGTCGAATGAATTCACGGGAAAGGATGCTTGCGGCAATCGAATTCCGGCAACCTGACCGGATTCCGGTCTTCTATCATGCCAGCAGCGCGGGATTGTACGTGCATGGCCGGAAATTGCTGGATCTGTTCCGGGCGCTCCCTCCCGACAATCAGATTGAATTCACCGCCGTTCCCCGACCGTCGCCGGAGTGGATCGATGCAGGCGGCAATTATCATGAATTCCGCCGCGACCGCTGGGGGACGACCTGGGAATATCTGATCTTCGGCATTCAGGGACATCCGAAGGTGTATGCGCTGACCGACTGGGAGAGTGCGAAACAATTCGTGTTTCCGCCGATCCCGGAATTCCGGGCGGTTCCGGAAGCGTACCGGAGGGAATATCTGCTCTTCGGCGGCGAAGGTTCACTTTTCGAATGCCCCTCCGGACTGCGTCCGTTCGACGAAGTGATGATGGACTTCTACACGGAAACGCCGGAACTGCTCGCATTCACGGATCGTCTGGTGGAATATTTCGGACGGATCAACGAACAGGCGCTCCGGGAGGGATATGACGTCTTCTGTTTCGGAGATGATTTCGGAACGCAGCAGAATGCGATCTTCCCGGCGGAATTATTCCGGAAAATCTTCACCCCGCGCTACCGGAAGCTCTTCGAACCGTTGAAGAAGGCGGGGAAAAAGATCCAGTTTCACTCCTGCGGGAAGATCGATTCGCTGCTGGATTGTTTCGCCGAACTGGGAATCGACATCCTCTGGCCGCAGCTTTCGCTCTACGGACGCGATGAAGCGTTTCTCGAGCGTTGCGCCCGGTACCGGATCGCGTTGCTGCTGCATCCGGATCGGCAATATCTCATCCCGCGCGGCACGCCGGAGGAGATTCGCGACTGGGTGCGGTTCGCGACGGAGCGCTACCGCGACGGCGGCGGAATCTTCTACGTTGAAATTGAAAATGACGCCCCCTGGGAAAATGTGAAAACATTACTGGAGTCGATCGAGGAATTCCGCTGACGCGGATTTCCGGAACAGCGAAAGCGACGCGTCCCGGTTCCGGTGCCGCGCGTCCGGAATACAACAGCAATCAAATCATGGGAGAAATACGACGTGGATCCGGCCAGAAGCAAGATTCTCAACGAATACCACCTCGCGCTCTTCCGGCTGACCGGAATCGTGACCGACTACGTCAACTGCAACAATGAGACCTTTTCCGTCTGTCCCCCCTCCGACTGCAATCCCCTCTGTCGACTGATCCGGGAATATCCCGAAGGGTGCGAAGCGTGCAACCAGTCGACGCGGAACAACGTGGCGATCAGCCAGACGAAGCGCCAGAGCCGCTGTTACCGCTGTCATGCCGGGATGATCGACGTGATTGTGCCGCTCTTCTCCGCGGACAAATACCTTGGAGCATTGACGACCGGGCAGGTGTTCGACGCGCCGCCGACGCCGGAGATGTTCCAGGAGTTTTTGAAAACCCACCGCTATCTGAAGCAGCCGGAGGCGGAATTGAGACGGCTGTATTTCGGGGTGCAAATCTACACCCCGGAACAGATCGCCGCATTGATCAATCTTCTGGAAATCTTCGGCAATTACGTGGTCGAAACCGAGGACAAATTGAAGTTCCTCGAATCGGTCAATGAAAAGCGCCAGATCCAGGCGGCGCGCAGTTTCATAGAACTGCACTGCAATTCGCAGCTCTCGATCAGTTACATCGCCAGCCAGGTTTCGCTGAGCGAAAGCCATTTCTGCCATCTTTTCCGCCAGGAAACCGGCACCACCCCGATTCAGTATCTGAACCGGACCCGCATCAGCCGCGCCATGGAACTCCTCCGCAACACCGACAAGTCCATCACCGAAATCGCAATGGAGTGCGGGTTCAGCAATCTCACCCATTTCAACCGCATGTTCCGTAAATTCGCTGCTGAAAGTCCGCGAAATTATAGAAAAAAGCAAAAAAAGTAAAGTTTTTCACAAAATAGTGGAAGTTTTTTTCTGCCACCCCGGGCATAATATATTCAGGTCGCATTCCGGCGGATCGGCAAATTGTTGAGCGGCGAAAAAAACGTTTCTCCCCTGCCCCGTCGGGACGGCGATGCAAAGTGAAATGCAGTCATTGAACAACCTGACAAGCGGGGTATGGTATGGCGGAAAGGGTATTGTTTCTCGGCGCACATCTGGATGATTCGGTCATCTCATCGGGCGGAACAATTCGTAAATTCGTGGAAGCGGGCGTTGAAGTAAGTGTCGTCTGTTTCGGCAACGGCGACGAAGCCTTCACTCGACCGGACGGGCGCGCGGATGCGGTACGGCGCTTCAAGGCGGACGCCGCGCGCGCCTACGAAATTCTGGGAGTAAGCAATTTCGAGTGTCACGACGTTCCGGATTTCGCCGTCTGCCAGAACCGGGAAACCTACCGCGAGTGCATCCGGGCCATCCGAAAATACAAACCACAGGTGATCTTCGGCCACAACTGGGCGGAATATTTCCAGCATCACGAAATGGCCTCCACCAGCCGCGACGCCTGGTATCAGAGCGGCTGGGAGTGCAGTGCCGATCTCGGGCCGTCATGGCAGGCGAAACGTTACTTCCACTTCGAGGTGCTCGACGTCTTGCAGTCGCCGACCCACATGATCGACATCACCTCGACCTTCGAGGCGAAGATGGCCGCGTGGAATCAGTTCGAATCCGCGCAGGAGCATCTGGGTTCTCTCGCCCGGCAGCTCGAAGCGCGGGCGGCGTACCACGGCTCCAGAATCGGCACGAAATACGCGGAGGCGTTCCGGCAGTCCTTCTATCTGCCGGAAGCGGTTCTTGATCTGGAGGATCTGTTGAAATGAAGAAAGACGAAATGTTTTTCGGCTTCACCGTCGACGACGTCGCACTTGACGGGTGGTCAACCCCGGAACACCTCAACAACTTGATCGATTTCTGCAATCAGCGCCGGATTGCGGCGACCTTTTTCGCCGTGCCGGAAAACGAGGAGGGCGTCACGCTCGGCGACCGCGGAGAATATGCTCCGGTTCTACGCAAACTGCTCGATTCCGGTCACGAGATCGGCCAGCACGGCATCCGGCACGACAGGTTCGAGATCGGCATTCCGCCGCAGATGATTCTGGAACTGCCGCACGAAGGGCCGGCCCGGAAATTCCTCGCGGAAAACCGCGAACGGCTCGCGGCGGAGTTGACGGTTCCGACCATCCGCCGCCGGCTCGCATACGGCCGCGAAATTCTTGAATCCGCGCTCGGCGCGCCGGTTCGGGGATTCCGGGCGCCCTCGCTGCAGACGTGCGAAAATCTCTACCAGGCGCTCGGCGAGGAGAAATATCTCTTCGACTCCTCGGCCTGTCTTCAGGAAACCGGCTGGGATTATCTCAACGGTCGCTGCGACGTTCCGCCGCGGGAGATCACCCGTGCCCGGTTCGATTCCCTGCAGAAGATTCCGGCGGTTCCGACCTGGCCGCTCACGACGGATTACAGCTGGTTTCTCACGCAGGATCATTATGCGTTGAGCATGGAACTTGCCCGGCATGATTTCCGGCAGTGCCGGGCGGCGGGGATTCCCTTCGTCACGGTCTGCCACGTCTCGCCGGTTCAGGAAGGCGAAGAAAATTGCGGCTTCCGTTTCTGGGACGAATTCATCGCGTGGATGCGCGAAGAGGCGGAGCGCGAAAACTTCGAACTGCAAAGTGCAACCCTCGGTGAAATCACCGGAAAAATGAAAGATGAATCATGGAATTAGTCACCTCCTTTGAATCCGGCGGCAGCAAACCCTTCGGCGACGTCTTCACCCGTAAAATGGAACTCCCCGCCATGGCGGTCGGGATTCTGGGACTTGGATACTTCGAATACTGGCGGATGTATCCCGCTCTCCGCGAAACTGTTCGGCAGGATCTCGACCGGATTGTCGCGCGGCTGCAAAAGGAGCTGCCCGGTGTCCGCACCGTCTACCCCGGCATGGTCGACACCCTCGACCGGGCGGGCGAAGCGGGAGACCAATTCGCCGCCGAACAAGTGAGCGCGGTGATCGTCGTGGCCGGAACCTATTTGCCGGACTTCATCACGCTTGAGGCGCTGAACCGGATTCCCGGCGAACCGGAACTGATTTTATTCAACACGCAGAACGGGGCGGATCTCTCGCCCGACGATCAATATGTCGACACGATGCGCAACAGTTCGCTGATCGCGATCAGCCAGCTGACCGGTTCGTTGCGCAAGATGAAGCGCGAATATCAGGTCGTGGTCGGCGACAGCTGCGACCCGGAGGCGTATCGGAAAATCCGTGCGCATGTGGAAGCGCTCCGCGCGGTGCGGCAGCTGCGTCATTCGACCTTCGGCTTGATCGGTCACGTGTTCCGCGGGATGTACGATCTGGAATTCGACCGGGCTCGGGTGCGCGGATTTCTGGGCCCGGAAATTCTGGCGCTCCGGCCGGATTTTCTGGTCGAATGCTGGGAAGAGGTGCCGCAGGAGGAGACCGCCGCCGCCGCGGACGCGCTGTTGAAACGTTTCCCGTGCCGCGACGTGGATCTCGACGACATCCGACGCTCCTGCCGGATCGGGCTTGCGATGCGCCGGCTCTGCCGGAAGTTCGATCTGGACGGACTCTGCTTCCTCGGACAGCATTATCTGGAGAAGATCACCGGCGCTCCGGCCCGGATGGGCGCGTCGATGCTGCTGGAAGAGGATCACATCCCGGTCTGCTGCGAAGGAGATATCGGCGGCCTGGTGATGATGACGCTGCTGCAGAACTTCACCGGCAGCGCGCCGTTCCAGGCCGAATGGGGGCAGTTCGATTTGAAGAACAACGCGCTCTTCCTGCTCGGCCACGGCATCGGCGCGCCCGCGCTGGCCGGAGAGAACGGCGAAGTGGTGCTGACCCATTCGCCGGAAGAGTGGGGTTTCAAGGGCAGCGGTTTGAATTACGAACTCATCCTGAAGCCGGGTACGGTCACGATGGGTCATTTCCTGAATACGGGCGACAGCTGGCGGCTTCTGGTCTCGCGCGGGGAATCGCTCGGATTCCCGCGGTTGAACTGCAGCGAACTGCATGCGATGGTCAAAGTGCAGAGCCCGGTGCGCGAATATCTGACGCGGGTGCTGGAAAAAGGTGCCGCCCACCATCTGATCGTTGCGCATGGCGATGTAGTTGAGGAGCTGCTGCATGCCGCAAGACGCATGCGGATCGAATCGTTTTTCATCGAATAGAAACGAAATAAAACAATAAAATAAAATCAAACACCAGAGGAAAACATGAAAATCTCCAGAGAGGAATTTCGCCGGCGCATCGAGCGCATTCAAGCGGAACTGGAAAAGGAAAATCTCGATGCCGCCGCGGTCTACGGCGACGAATACCGCCGGGAAAGTCTGCGTTACGTCACGAATTTCTGGCCGATCTTCGAACGGGGAATGCTGTTCATTCCGCGTTGTGGCGAGCCGGTTTTCGCCGGAGCGCCGGAGGGCGAACAGTATGCGACCGAGCAGTGTGTGTGGCCGGACATCCGCAACGTCCGTGAATTCGCGTGCGTTTCGGTGCCGGAGACGATCGATTATCCGCTGGCGAAGTTTTCGAGTTTCCGGGAAATTCTTGCTCAAGTGATGCCGCGCGGCGGCCGCCTCGGATTGGTCGGCACCTTCGATCTGCCCGGCCCGATCTTCCAGCGGCTGGACGCGGCCTTCGAAGGCGAAATCGTTCCGGCGGACGGCCTGATGACCCGGATGCGGCTGCGCAAGAGCCCGGACGAAATCGCCTGTTTGCGCAAAGCCGGCGAAATCGCCTGCATCGCTTATCGCGCGCTGCTGGAAGCGGCGATTCCCGGCAAAACCGAACTCTTCGCGGCGGGCGCGGCCGAAGGCGCCGCCCGTCAGGCGGGAGCGGAAGCGATCGCCTTCACGGTGTTCGGCAGCGGCCAACGGGCGGCGACGATCATCGGACGCCCGACGGAGAAGGTGATCGAATCGGGCGACATGGTCATGGCGGCGCTGGCGGTGCAGTATGCCGGATACATTTCAACGGTGGAATACCCCTTCGTTGCCGGTGAAGCTACTCCGGAGCAGAAAGCGTTTCTCGGAGCGCTCTTCGATGCGGCCAACGCGCAATACAGTGTGCTGCGTCCGGGATTGAAGGCCGCCGACATGGTTCGGACGGTGAAGCAGGTCTTCGCCCGTCACGGTCTTTCGCAATATGACGTTTATCCGCCGATGCACGGGATCGGGCTGGCGGAAGCGGAGTCGCCGTATCCGGACGAAAGTGCGGATTATGCGTTCGAAGTCGGCATGTGCGTCAATTCAGACATCAGTCTTTTCGGCCATCCGCACGGTTCCAACCGCATTGAGGAAGGGTTTGTCTTCACGGAAAACGGAGTGGAATCGTTGACTCCGCTGATTCGGGAACTGGTGGCGAAGGGGGTGGAACGATGACCGGCGGCGCGAAAATCTGGTACTTCCCCGACGGTTATCTTCCGGAGAAGAAGTCGAATGGCGAAATGGAAGCACACGAAGCCTTGATGCTCTTCAACACTGCGGAAGAGGACGTCAAAGTGGAGCTGGACATCTATTTTTCGGATCGTCCCCCGGTGCGGGCGGTAAAACTCACGGTTCCGGCCGAACGGGTTTACACGATCCGTCTCGATCACCCGGACGAACTCAATGGAACGGTCATTCCGCCGCTCACGCAATATGCGCTGCGGGTACGCGCCTCGCACCCGATTGTCGCGCAATTCGGGCGGCTGGACACCACGCAGCCGAACATGGCGTACTACACCGGCGTCGGCTTCTGCGAATAGATTACTTCACGGGGAGTTTTATTAACCTATGAAAAACAAGATCCGGCATCTGGCGGCCGTATTCTGCTGCGGCCTTTGCGGATTTTCCGCCGCGGCACTGGAAAATCCCGGTTTTGAGACACTTAACAGTACGGGCGACTTCCCCGTCGGCTGGGGAAAACACTGGCTGAACACGGGAGACTTCAACATTGTCACCTCTCCGGAAGAAGCCTGCACCGGTTCCGTTGCGCTGAAAATCTCTCACGCCGGCGAAGGTGCTCCGTCGCCGTTCGCCACGGTCGGCAGCAGCCGGATCAAACTTTCCGACAAGCGCGCGTTTACCGTGAGCGTCCGGGCTCGCGGGAAAGGGCGCCTCGGCATCAACACTTATCTCTACGGCTCGATGAACTATCTGGTTCCGTTGACCGCGGAGGAGGAATTTTTCCAGTGGTTCACGGTCGATTCCGATCAATACCAGGAGTTCACTGCTTCGTTTACCGTGCCGGAAAAAGGGAAGATTCCGGCGGATGGGAATATTTTCGTCGTCGATGAATTCGAAGTGCTTTTCAACATTCAGGGGGGCACTGTTTATCTGGATGATGTGGAACTTTATTTTCAGGGCGAAAAAGTCATCCGCCCGAACGCCTTCTTCGACGCGTCCCGTCCGTCGCTGATCACCCTGCCCCGCCTCGCTGAAGCTCCGAAACTCGACGGCGAACTCGATGACGCGGTCTGGTCACAGGCGGCCGCCACGACCGGATTCCGGACGCTGGATGATAAAATCGCGCCGCAGCAGTGCACCTTTTATGCCGGATACGACGACCGGAACTTATACTTCGCCTTCCACTCTCCGCAGCACGCATTGATGCTGGCGCAGGGGCCGACCGGACGGGAGATCACGCTCGGACCGAATATGGAAGCGGTGGAGATCTGGCTTCAGCCGCCGAATTCTCCGGCGATGCAGTTCATCGGCGTTCCTTCCGGCGGCTTGAATACCGCCAGCACGGAGACGCAGCGCGCCAACTGGGGAAAAAATGTGCAATACGCCAGCAAAGTTCTGGAAAGCAGCGAAATGGCCGGCGGCATCCTGACGCTGGGCGACAAGCTCTGGACGGGGGAAATCGTCATCCCGTTCGCCGACCTCGGTGTGAAACCGCCGCAGGACGGCGATGTGTGGCGCATCAATTTCTGTCGGGACTTTTCCGTTCCGGAAGGCAGCGCAAGAGCTCAGAGCGACTGGACCACCTGGGCGCAGGTAGGAAACTCCTTCGCCAATGTGGACAAATTCGGTTACGCCCGGTTTTCAAACAGCGGAAAACCGTTCCGGCTGAGCGGGTTCGGCGTGCCGCAGGAGGGGGCGCTCCGCCTGACCGGTTCCGCACCGGCGGGAACGCAACTCGCAGGACAAATTCTGCTGCGCAATCAGGAAAAACAGGTCGTTTCGCGCATCGAACAGCTCACGCAGGACGGCGAATTCGAACTTGCCGAAACCATCCGCACCACCGCGCGCGGAGTCACTCCGATGGAGCTGCTGTTTTCCGCCCGCGATGAGGCCGGAAATGAAATCGCCCAGGGGCAGTTGTCATTCTCGCTGATGCCGACATTCTGGATCAGTTCAAAACTCTTCTACGGCCGGCAAGTGATCGATGTTTCCGTGGACGCCAGTCGTTCGGAACTGCCTCCGGGATGTGTCGCGGAAATCGGCCTTTACGCCCCCGGCGGCAATACGGCGCTGGCGTCGGCGTCGCAGGAAATCAGTCAGGAGAATGCCAAATTCGTGCTGCCGTTGAAGTTCGATCAAATTCCACCCGGGGACTACCTCCTCCGCGGCGTGGTGCGCGACTCGGCCGGTAACGAAATCGCCTCCACGGTCGAATCTCAGAACATCCCCGCCAAACCGCACTGGCTGGGCAATCAGATCGGGATTTCGGACAAAGTGCCGCCGCCGTTCACCCCGGTGACGGTCGACGGGAACCGCGTCGGCGTCGTCCTGCGGGAATATCTCCTCGGCGACAACGGCTTGCCGAAACAGATCACCGCCCGCGGCATGGAACTTCTCGCCGCTCCGGCAAATTTCGCGGCAGTCGTGAACGGGAAACCGGTCGAATGGAATTTCAAACCGCTTGCGATGACCTCCCACAACGACGTTGGCGCGGAATTCGATTTCGCCGCCGAATCGGAATTCCTTGACTTGAAGGGAACTTTGCGCATCGAATACGACGGATTCGCCATCTGGAATGCGACGTTGACGCCGAAAACCCGAGTGACGCTCAATTCACTTCAGTTCCAAATTCCGATGAAGGAAGAATTCGCTTACTTCGGCCGCGGCGACGGTTTCACCGTCGGCAGCATTCTGCAGGATCGTTACACGACCGTACCGGGCCGGGAGGATCTGATCACGCTCGGCAATACGGTTACCGAATGGGGTTCATGGCAGTACTGCCGCACCGGCTGGGCGTGGCCGGAGACGTTCTTCAACGAGGTTTATCTGGGGAGTGATCAGGCGGGATTCAGCCTGATGACCGAGGGAGCCAGGAACATTCACGGCCCGAAATACGCGACGATGACTCCCGAAAAGGAACAACATTCCGTCGAGCTTGCGGTCAATCTGGTCAGCGAACCAATTACGCTGGAATCTCCGCTCGAATATTCCTATTTTTACCAGACCATGCCGCTGCGACCGGAGCCGAAGGATCCGAAGGTGTGGCACATCAATTACGACCCCGGCAGCGCTTACAACGGCACGTTGCCCGGTTACTCCACGCCGGAAGCGAAGGAGTATCTCGCCAACACCTATGCGGGACACGCCTATTACGACCTGACTCCCGACGGTTATCCGAGAGTGGCGGATCCGGAACGCGTCAAGAAGGCGATCGATGATTTTCACAAGCTCGGTTTGAACAAGCTCGTTCACAACCTCTGGTACGGCGCGATCGCCGATTCACTCCCGGAATATCAGATCTTCGGCGCGGAATGGGATGCGCTGCCGAAATTCGGCTGGAGCACGCCCAACAGCCACCTGACCAGCGCCTGTCTGGCCAGTTCGTTCCAGGATTTCCACATCTGGTGCACCAAGGGCATCGTCGATGACATCGGTTACGACGGGGTCTACACCGACGCGACTCCGATCCAATGCAGCAATGCACTGCACGGCTGCGGTTACGCCGGTCCGGACGGCGAGCGTAAGACGACGTTGAACATCCTCGCAACCCGGAATTTCGTCAAACGCATGTACAACGTGCTCAAGGCCGACGGACGCGACCGGATCAATTTCTCCCACTCCGGCGAAGGCGGCGCAACCGGTGCCTTCAACGATATGCGCACCCATGGAGAAGAAATCTGCTGGGAAGGAAAAGATCATTACCGCCGGGTCACTCCGGATTACTTCCGCGCCAAATACGCCCAGACCGAATACGGCGTACCGTACACCCTCTACCCGGTGTTCTATCATAAATGGCGCGCGGTCGGCGAACAGGTGCCGCTCAGCGAAATCATGATGATGTGCCTCGCCCACCGGATTTCCGCCGCCGTGGCGCATCTCGAAACGCCGATGCTGCCGCTCTGGCGACTCTTCGATCCCTGGTGGACGACGTCCGATTTCATCGCCTACTGGAAACCCGAAGCGCCGGTTCAAACCGACGACCCGGTCAACGTGACGGCCAGCACCTTCCTGAAGAAAGCGGAAAACCGGGCGCTGGTGGTCCTCTCGAACTGGAAATATGAACCCTCCACAATCACCGTGCAGGCCGATCCCGCCAGACTCGGGTTCACCCCGAAATCAGTGCAGTTGATCGACGTGCTGGCCGAAAAGAGTTCCGAGCTGCAGCCGGATGAAATGTCAGTGCAGTTACCGGCGCGCGATTTCCGCGTACTGCTGCTGGAAGGCGGAGAAAACAATGAGTAATTTCGAAACATTTCTCTGGGTGGAGCTGATCGCATTCGACAGCAGCGCCCCCGACCTGGGGGTGAAGCAGTATTTCGACTGCCTCGGCTTCACGCCGACCGGAATCTCGATTTTCATGTGGGGATCGGACTTCGTGCATCTTCATGACGGCATGAAAGAGGATGCACTGTTTCCGCCCGACATCGGTTCCTATCTGGACATCTGGTCGGATGGTCCCAAAAGATCCGGGGCGCCGTGGAGCAAGTTCCAGCTGAGGGCGCTGATTGAGGAACTGCACCGGTATGGAGTGAAAGTGCTCTTCTCCATCTTTCCCACGTCGCTGGGCGACCGGTTTCATCCGGAATGGGTTACGCGCCATTCAGAAGTCGGTTATGTTTCCGTCAAGGGAATGGAGAGCGGACTGCCGATCATCGACCCGTTGAAACGTCTCGCCGACGGGACGTTCTACGAAGATTTCCTGCTGAAAAAAGTGCTGGAAGTCATCGAGGACTACGGTTTTGACGGCTGGCATCTCGCCGACGGTTACAATCACAGCTGGTTTCAGTTGTGCCACGCCGACTGGTCCGACGACATGATTGAGCAGTTTCTCGCCTCCGGCATTGCGGAACTGCCGCCGGAAATTCCGGTGTGTTGCGCCGGAGACCGCGACGCCGAGGATGCACGGGCCCGTTATATCTGGCGGGAACTGCGCTCGGAATGGATCACCTTTCACCGGAAGCGCAACGAATCCTATCTGCGGAAGATCGTCGACGCGCTTCATGCGAGAGGCAAAATCGTCACGAGCAACACCTGCTGGACCCGCGATCCGGTCGAGGCGATTTACCGCTACGGAATCGATTACCGCCAACTGGCCGCGATCGGGATCGACCGGCTGGTGATCGAAACGTGTTCGGCCGGAGGCGAACTGCTCGACCACATCTGCCGTGCCCGTTTTTCCGTACCGTTCTTCCAGGTGATCAACACGACGATTCTGTTGTCGAAAGCGTGTGCGCCGGAGGCGAAGTTTCTCTTCAACAACTGCACGCAGGACATCACCGAAGGGTGGTCGATCCTCCGTCACGCTCCGGCATTTCTCGAACGCGAAATCCTCACCTACAGCAATCTTTACCACTACGATTCCGATGGAATTCCCCGGAAATGCTTCGACGGCCTCCAGGTCTGTCTGGCCGCCGACATCGAACCGCATGAATGGAAATTCCTGCGTTCGAAGTGGCAGCTCGGCTTCGGAACGGAACCGGTGGCGACCGGAGGAATCACGCTGCTCTGGTCCGACGGCATGATTGAGGCGGAACTGAAGGAATACCTCGCCTCCCGGCGGGCTTTGACGGCGAAAATTCTGTATGAACTGCTCAATTGCAACGTTCCGGTGGAAGCCGTGGTTCCGTTGCGGGATATGGACAAAGTTCCGACGCCGCTGCTGGCGATCAATCCCGGATTATGGAGTGCGGCCGAACGGCGTAAGCTTCTGGAACATCGGAATGCGCCTCTTTTCCTTTTTGGAATCCTCGGGGAAGAGTTCCGGGAAGTCGGGATCCACTGGCGCGAAGGCGACACGGAATTCTGTTTCTTCGATCCGGCTCCTGCGGAAGGAATCGTACCGCCGGAAACGGAAGTATTGCCGGAGCCGAAGGATTTGCGCGACATTCCGGAACCGCCGACGTTCTTTGACGAACAGTATTACCGGCCGATTTCGGTGGAATTCTACCGGGCGTGCGCAGCGGTGATGCGCCGGGCAGGTTCGATTCTGGAACCGGTGGCGGTGCCGGATCATTCGGACATTCCGTTCTATCAGGTGAAATCCTATCGTCTCGTTTCCGGAGTCCGGCGCTGCCTGGTGGGGAACAATCACTGGCAATATATCCTGAGCGAAATGCAGACCACGTTCCCGGTGAAGGAAGCGCGCATCGGCAACGGCTTCCAGCTGCGGCCGCTCCATCTGGTGACCGAAGGGAAGAACACCCGCTTCACGTTGCGAATTCCGCCGAAGGGAATCGGCGTCATTGATCTGGTTCCGGAGTGTGACCGTCGGGAACGAAAGGCGGAGCAATCATGAAGCGATCACTCTTCGCCTTGACACTTTTGTCTCTTCTCGCTGCGGCGTGGAGTGGGAACGCGCTGGAAGTTTCCGGTTGTTACGGCGACCACATGGTGCTGCAGCAGAATAAGCCGATCGTCATCACGGGGCGGAGTTCCGTTCCCGGAGCGGAGATCACGGCGGAATTCGCCGGAATGAAGACGACGGCAACCAGTGACGGACAAAATTCCTGGGAGATCGTTTTCCCGGCCCGGAGCGCGGCCGGCCCTCTGACGCTGACGCTGCGGGAGGGGAACGGTGAAACGCAGCAGTTCGAAGACGTCTGGATCGGAGAAGTCTGGCTTGCATCAGGACAGTCCAATATGGCACTGGCTCTGGCCGACACGGAAAATGGAACACGGGAAGCGGCTGAAGCCGACCATCCGCTGATCCGATTTTTTCAGGTTCCGGAACGGATGGAGCGCCAACCGGTGGAATCCCCGGTGGGACACTGGGAAATCTGCACGCCGGAAAGCGCGGCGAAGTTTTCCGCATTGGGATATTACTTCGCCTGCAGAATACAACAGGAGCTCGGGGTTGCCGTCGGCATCATCAACGCGTCGCGCGGCGGAACCGGAATTGAATCCTGGATGGATGTCAATTCCCTGCAATCGGTGACCGGAAAAGATTATTCCGCGCTCGCGTCCGGGACGGAACCATTGACCGGCGAACCGGATGTAACTGTTTTATACAACGGGATGATTCATCCGTGGACAAATTATCCGTTGCGCGGCATCCTCTGGTATCAGGGAGAGGCGAACGCCTATCGCAATCACCGGGAATACGCTTTGCTTGCCGCCGCCATGCTGCAGAGCTGGCGGGCCGCGTGGCAGCAGCCGGACCTCGGATTTCTCTTCATCCAGCTTGCGGCGTTCCGCGGTCACGATCCGGAGCGGCGCTTCTCCGCGGAGGAGCTTGCCGCGCCGGATCCGAATGATTGCGGCATCTGGGGACCGTTCCGACCAATTCAGGCGGAACTGCTCGAATTTCCCTATACCGGCATGGCGACGGCGATCGACCTCGGAGACCCGTATGACATTCATCCCCGGCGCAAACGGGAACTGGCAGAACGTCTCGCCGGGGAAGCGATGCGGGTCATTTACGGCAGGCGAGAACTCATTACGCGCGGCCCCTGCCCGAAGATTGCGATAAAAGACGGCGGAACCGTTCGTATTTTATTCGAAACTGCCGGATCACCGCTGAAATCGCAAGACGGAAAAATGCTGCGCCATTTTGCCGTGGCGGGCAGCGATGGAGTCTTTCATCGTGCAACGGTGGAAATCGAAGGCGCTGATGAATTGCGGATACATTCTGAAGCGGTTCCGGAGCCGGCTACCGTGCGATACGCTGTCAGCGACTACCCGGGAGAGATGAATTTTTACAATGAAAACAATCTGCCTGCCGTACCGTTTCAACTCGACGTCCAGTAGCAACGATATCAGTTCCAGGATCGGAAGTTACGAAAATTTTCAACCAGGAGAGGCAAACATGAAAAAACGAAACCGATTTGCCGGAAATGAATTAAGTAACAGTCGCGGAGTTGTCAAATTCACATTGATCGAATTGCTCGTTGTAATTGCGATCATCGCCATTCTCGCCTCGATGCTGCTTCCGGCATTGAACAAGGCGCGGGAAGCCGGCAAGAAGAGCAGTTGCGTCAACAATCTCAAACAACTCGGCGCCGCATTGAACATGTACACCATGGAACAAAACGGCTGGGCTCCGTTGACCCGGCAGTGGTGGGTACAGATGTATTACGCCAATCTGCTGCAGGATTATTTTCTGCGGATGACCGCGGCCAATCCGCAGGGGGAGACCGATATCGCCAATCAGACGCCCCGGGTTTATCTGTGTCCATCGCTGATCTATCGCGACTGTTATGAGAACACCTGTTACAATTACACGATGAATTCCAGCACCTTCGGCGGTTCGAACAGCGTCGGCGGCAGGCAGCGCAAAATCGATTCGGTCACCAATCCTTCAACCCGGATGTGGATGGCGGACGCCACCTACGGCGGTCCCTGCTGGGAAGCGTATGAAAACTGGTTCCTCAACATGGGCATTTCCGGAGACCGTCACGGTTTCGGATCGAATGTTCTCTACGTTGATGGACATGTGGGATTTCAGGATCCGCGCCGTCTGGACGGCGGAGCGACCACCTCCTGGGTTGCGGATCAGGTATTTTTCGGAAACAACGCCAATTAAAAGAGACGACGAATGCATTGGATTGACTGGGTCATCGTGGGCGTTTGCCTCGCCGCACTGATCGGCGTGACGGTCTATGCGCAGCGTTACAGCCGGACGGTGGCGGATTTTCTTGCGGCCAACCGCATGGCGGGGCGCTATTTGTTGACGGTATCGAGCGGATTTCTCGGAACCATTACATTGGTAGCCACCTGGGAGATGGTCTATTCGACCGGATTGACGACGCAATGGTGGCAGATGCTGAGCGCGCCGGTGGGGTTGTTCCTGAGTTTGACCGGCTTCATCGTCTACCGGTTCCGTCAGACGCGGGCGCTGACGCTGGCGCAGTTTCTGGAGGAGCGCTACAGCAGAAAATTCCGTTATTACGCCGGATTTCTCTGCTGGCTGGCGGGAATTCTCAATTACGGAATCTTTCCGGCGGTGACGGCGCGGGTGTTGATCGTTTTTCTCGGGCTGCCGGAGGAATTTTCGCTCTTCGGCGTCACGTGGCCGATGTTTCCGACGGTGATGGCGGGATATTTGCTGATCGCGCTCTTCGTCGCCTGTTCGGGCGGGCAGATCACCATCATGATCACGGACTTTCTGCAGGGAGCGTTTCTGATGTTGATCTTCGTGGGGATTCTGCTCTTTCTGCTCTGGCGTTATGAATGGGGCGACATCATGGCCGGACTTGAAATCGGCATCCCCGCCGGGCAGTCGATGATCAATCCCTTCAAGACCAGCACGACGGATGATTTCAGCGTCTGGTATTTTCTGATCGGCGTATTCGGCGCCATTTACAATGCGAAAAGCTGGCAGGGCAACTCCGGTTACAACGCCGCGGCGAAAACGCCGCACGAAGCGGTCATCGCCGGGGTGCTCGCCTCGTGGCGCGGCATGGCCGCCGGATTGTGCGTGCTGCTGATGCCGCTGGTGGCCTACGCGGTGCTTCATCTGCCGCAGTATGCGACGGAGACCATGGCGGTTCAGGAACAGATCGCCGCCATCGGCGACGCGCAGCTGCGGACGCAGATGACCGTCCCGCTCTTCATGCGCAGCATCCTGCCGCTCGGACTGGGGGGCTTGTTCGCAGCGGTATTGATCTGCAGTGCGATCAGCTGCGACGACACCTATCTGCACGCGTGGGGAACGATTCTGGTCCAGGACGTGATCGGGCCGCTGCGGAACAAACCGTTTCCGCCGAAACAGCACATGTTGATATTGCGGCTCTCGATCGTCGGGGTGGCGCTCTTCGCCTTTCTCTTCAGTTTGCTGTTTCCGTTGAAGGGATATATTTTCATGTTCTTCGCGCTGACCGGGGCGATTTACCTCGGCGGAGCCGGAGCGGTGATCATCGGCGGTCTCTACTGGAAGCGCGGCACGACCGCCGCCGCATGGTGGGCGCTCTCGGTCGGCACTGTGCTGGGGTTCGGCGGCATGGTCGTTCAACAGCTCTGGCCGTCGATCACGGGCGATCCCGCGGCGGTATTTCCGATCAACGGGCAATGGATCTACTTCTGGGCGATGGTGGCTTCTTCAGTGATGTATGTGGTCGTTTCGCTCTGCGGGCGGCGGCAGGAATTCAATCTCGACCGGATGCTGCATCGCGGGAAATACACGATTCAGGAAGATGTCGTTGCGCCGCAGCAGGGAAACGAAGAAAAACAACGCCTCAAGCGGGAGAGAAAATTCTCTCTGGCGAAACTGGTCGGAATCACGCCGGAATTCAGCCGGTTCGAGCGCTTTCTCTTCTACGGCACCTTCTTCTGGTCGATGGGGTGGTGGCTGGTGTTCCTGATCGGAACGGCGATCTGTCTGGTGTTTGAAATTCCGGATTCGGCGTGGTATTGCTACTGGTGGATTTACATTCTATTCTGCGTACTGCTCGGGTGTGTATGTGCATTCTGGATTTTCGGCGGAGGGGTTCGGGATATGTTCCGGCTTTTCCACGACCTGACGCACAAGGCCCACTCCGAGGATGACGGTTTCGTAAAATAGTTGGAGAACGTTTCAACGGCAGCGTCCCGCAGCTGCGGCGCACCTGCGCCGCGGCGCCATCGGCAGCCGGAATTCGCCGCTCAGCGGCAATCCGCTTCAGCAGCGACAGCGTCTGATGATTCCGGTACGGTTGCGACGGGTGCGGTCAATTTTTCCAGCCTGGCCAGATTCGCCAGCGCCTCCTCCCGGCAGGAACCGCACATCTCCGGCGACGGCTGCAGCGAACCGCACACCGCCGGACGCTCCGGAGAGCCGAAAAGTCGGCAACGGTATTCCCGATCCAGATTCACGCACGGCACTCCGGCGACCTTGCCCTCCGGCATCCCCGGAATCGGCGATGATATCGAGGGCGCGATGCAACATGCTCCGCAACCGGAACGGCATTCCGGCTTCCTGGTCATATTGTCATCGGTGGTCACTGTCATACTCTTCATCACGCTGCGAAATTATCTGTTGTTTACTCTCTTCCGTAAAATAATGCGCCCCGGCGCACTTTGCAGGGAATGAATCAATTCCTTGCACGCCCTCCCCCTGCTCCGGCTGATTTCAAAACCTCCTCCACCCCGACGCAACAGAAATTCTCCTGCTTGCAGATCGTTGCGTAAAGAAAAAGACGCGGCAACGGGCGCGCCGCCATTCCGGGCGCACCGTGCCGCGCTTCCCGCGCCTCCGGGATCAGTTCCGGGCAAGCAACACCGTCGCGCCATTGGGCGGCAATGTTGCGGATTCCACCATCGCACCCGCACCGTCCCAGATGTCGGCCATCGCCGCTGGAAGGCGAACGACCTGTTCCTGGGCGCTCAAATTGTAAAGGAAATAATAGGAACTCCCGTCGGCTGCGTTCCGCCGGGCGGCGCGAACCATTTCCGGCAATTCTTTCAGCACCGGTTCGAGGCCGATCTCCTGCGCGAGAGCCCGGTAGAATTCATTCAGGAACGCCATATCGGTTCGTGCGGCGATATAGATCATGCAGCCCCGTCCGATACGGCGGCGCGTGACCGCCGGAGTTCCGGCGTAGAAATCCTCACCGTAAACGGCTTCGGCGTCCGCTCCTTCAAGATGGAGGATTTCCGCGTAATCCATCACCGGATACGATTTCCCGTTCCAGACGATGCTCTGGCGCGTCGTCGGCTGCAATCCATCGAAATCCTCGCTCCAGACGCCGAAGAGTTCACGACCGGCGGCACCACCCGGGTTGCCGCCGGCGGAACAGTTGTTGTTCTCGTCGACGTAACCGGTGAAATACGTTCCCACCACCGTTCCGCCCGCCTCGGCGAAACGGCGCAGCCGTTCGACCACCCCGGGCTTGAACATGAACAACATCGGAAGCACCAGAAGTTTATAACGCGAAAAATCCTGATCGCTGTCGATCACGGCAAGATCGATATTGTCATTCCAGAGCGCGCGGTAATGACTGAGAATTGTTTCATCCCATTTCTTGCGATCGTTGCCGCCGGCGAAATTGCTCTGCCCGAGCGCCCAGTTGGACTCCCAGTCATAGACGACCGCGGCGACCGGCTCCTTCCGGGCGTCCACCAATCCCGCAAGTCCTGCAAGTTTCGCTCCGTATTCGGCCACCTGCCGGAACACCCGCGTCCGGTTCGAACCGTCATGGCCGACGACCGCGCCGTGGAATTTCTCGCAGTTGTTACGTCCCTTGCGCCATTGGAAATACATCGTGCCGTCAGCGCCGTGTCCGAGTGCCAGAAGCATTTCGCGTTCGAATTCCCCCGGACGGCGCAGTTTCGGGTAGGACATGTAATTCGGAATGCCGGGACAGGATTCCATCATCAGGAACGGTTTGTCGAGCATCGTATAATTCAAATCGTGCCGGAGCGACATCAACGCCGCCTCGTGTTCGGTTTCCCCGTCATACCAGGCAGGATAGCAATCGTCGCTGATGAAATCGCACAGCGGCGCGAATTTCCAGTAATCCAGCGTCGGAAACAACCCCATCAAATTGGTCGTCACCGGCGCATCCGAAAACTCCCGCACCGCGTCGATTTCCATCCGGAAGAAATCGACAAGCACCTCCGTGCAGAATCGCCACCAGTCCAGCGACACCCCGTCCATCGAAGCATCGAACGATTCCAGCTGACTCCAGTTTGTGAAGTGATGCCCCCAGAATGCCGACCAGTAGGAATTGTTGAGGTTCTCCAGCGTCCCATACCGTCTCCGGAGAAAATCATGAAACCGCTTCCGACAGAGTTCGCAGCCACACTCCCCGTGGTATTCATTGGAAATATGCCAGCCGCCGAGAGCGGGATGCTGCGCGTAGCGTTCGGCCAGTTTCCGATTGACGATCCGGACGCGCTCCCGGTAACCCGGTGAAGAAAAACAACCGTTCTGCCGCGAACCCCACCGCTGCCGCACTCCGGCGCGATCCGAACGGCAGCTGTCCGGCCAAAGTTCCGCCAGCCAGGCGGGGCGGGACGCCGACGGCGTCGCAAGAAGAAGTTTTTTCCCGCTCTTCGCGCACCGGTCGAAGATGTCGTCGAGCCAGCCGAATTCGAATCGATCCGGTTCCACTTCCAGCTGCGACCACGAAAAAATCGCCACAGAAAAGGTGTTGCAATGCGCCTCCTCCATCAATTCGAAGTCGCGGTCGATCGTACCGGGAACGTGAAGCCACTGATCCGGATTGTAGTCTCCACCGTGCAGAATTCGCCTGAAATCCTTGATAATCATCGTATTTTATTCCTTCCTGCCCTGAAATTTTATGCGAAACACCGCACTTTGCCATACCGCCGGCGCAACACGGTCAGCCTCGCCTTCCCGGTGTCGTTCGCCCGCGGAAACCGCCGACCGGCTCGACCGGGAATTCATCGACCACATTTCCCGTGGCGTCAAACGCCTTCACATGTAATGTAGCACCCCGGCGTGATAATTCCAAATGGGCGCAGTAATCATTTAGCACCACCGGAAACGGCACCTCCCATGCCGGCAGATCCCGCAGTCCGGGCGCCGTGCAGCGGAGCTTCGTCTCCCCGGGAACGTTCCGGCAGTAGCAATGTTCATGGCCGCCGATCATCAAATCCACCATCCCGGGAGCGGTCAAAATCCCGTCGATCACCTCAAAAACCGCACGGGAGGAATCCAGCGCCGGAGAGATCAGCCCGACATGGCTTAAAATTACCCGGAAATCCGCCTGCTGAAATTCTTCAGACCGCACCACCTCTTTCAACCACTCCCGCTGCCGGGTGCGGTGCATTTGTTCAAGTTCGGCCCGATAGATGCTGTAATCGCCCACCAGATCCATTACGATGAAAAACACCCCGCCATGGGAAAACGAAAAATATCCTTTCCCATCCGAACCCGCGAAAAGATCGAACCAGGCTCCGGCACCCGCCCCGCGATACTCGTGATTGCCGGGGATGCAGACGAATGGTTTCTTCCACTCCCGAAGCATCACATCGAGAAATCCGTCATAATAGATCCGTTTCCCCGGCGACGCGGTTACGATATCTCCGAGCAGAACGGCGAAGTCTCCATCCCGCACCTCCGTGCGCCGCAGAATGCGCATCAAATCCCCCGTCCGGCAATGAGTATCCGAAATGATCGGAAGCGAAAAATCCTTCGCCTGACGCGCATTGGTGCGGAAAGAAAACATACCGCATTCCGAAGAGAGTTCTCCACACTCCGGAAACAGCATCTTCAAGCGATATTCATATTCACTGTCCGGCAGCAGCCCTTCCAGCCGAACATGATGAAGCATTCTGTCGCGGCGGACGGTCCCTGCCAGCGGATCCGCGAACGCCGTCTGAAATCCGGGCTCTCCCCGACGACGATATTCAACGAGAGCCGCGCAGGCGCCGGCGGTCTCCCAGCTGATTTCCACCGAGCTGCACTCCGGACGACCGACCCACGGCCCATGCGTCACCGTCGCCGGATCCGGCGGCGGAAAATACATCCGCCCCAGACGATCGATGTTGTGAAAAGCCGCACCCGTGTGCGACCAGACCAGCAACTGCTTCGCCGTCGACCGCTGTCGGGCGATATTGAATCCCACCGACTCTCCCGTTCGCGGCAGCAGCGCGAGCGGAATCCGGATCTCCGCCAGCCACATCCCCGGCAGAATTTCCGTTTCAGCTTCCCATTGCGACAATTCCGCAAACTCGCTGAACCGTCCGCCCGCTGCGGCGACCACAAAATGCCGATACCAGCAGTCATCGCCGGACTCGCCGAAGAAGATTTCAAGATGATCCCCTTCCAGCGCTCCATAGCCGTCCTCCGGACTGCCGGGAACGATGTCAACCGGTTCCCGGCAGACAACCCGGAGAAAAAGATCCGTCCAATTTCGACGAAGCCTCGCCTCCGTCAGAGCGTCGGTCAGCACGCTTCCGTCGGCATAACTCCGGAACTCGGAAATGACCGCACTCTCACTCCATGCGGCCGACTTTTCCGCGCCCCCGTCATTGCGCTCCAATATCAGCGGCACGAAAATTCGCCGTTCCCGATCATATTGCATGATGCTTCAACATTCCTGCGGAGAAACAATCTCTTCTGCCGCACGCACAATCTGTTCCAGACCGGCATGCGACAGGCGGCATACCTCTTCAGAGCTTGCCGACGGCGACTTTTTCCGGTCTGCGATGATACGAGGTGTGCGCCGCGGCGTAACCGCGCCCGAACAACATCTCCCTGCGTTCCGTATTCTTCCGCGGAGCCTTGACGGTACGATAAAGCCGCACCGAATGCGGCATGATCGAAAAATCACCACTCAACTCCCGTTCATCTCCGCTCCACAATTCCCGACCGCGATACGCTTCTTCCAGGCGGCAGGAGTGCTTCGCGTCGCTCCGGTTGAAGAGCCCGATCGCCATCGTGCCGTCCGCCAGAGCTTTGCGGTATTCGAGTATTCCGTCACCATGATCGCGGATCTCCGGCGGCGCCGTCAACGGATCCTGATCGATGGCGATCAAATCATCATTGGTCAGCAGTCGGAAGGTCGCCTCATCCATGCCGGCGATGTCGCAGCTCAAGAGAAGCGGCGCGGACAAAAGACACCAGAGTGAAAACTGCATCCGCTGTTCCTCCGGCGTCAGACGCGTCATCGTAAACACCGGGTTCGGCGTATTGGGTATTCCAATCGCGCCGAGCTGAAGCATATCCAGATCCGGGAACCGCCCCGGCCCCATCTTACGCAGCCAGGCCGAATGCCCGAAACCGATCGCGGAAACGCTCTGCCATTCATCCTTGATGTCCCGCGAAACCCGACAGAGCTGTGCCAGCGCAAGCAATTCATCGCCGTCGGCTTCGGCGGCATCGTTGGAGAGACTCAACACGATGTCGCGTCCGCAGCGGGCCAGTTCGTCGGCGATCCGCCGCGTCGTCGGCAGGTCGTTCGGGTTCCAGTCCACCTTGAGATAATCGATCCCCCATTCGGCCCACTGGCGGATGTCGTCGCCGAACTTCCACTCCAGGCCGATCCGGTCGACTCGACGCTCATGCAATCCGGGATAACGCCCGAAGACCTGATTTTTCTGAAGGCGTTCGCCTTCCGGAACAAACAACTCTTCCTCAAGTCCGCCATCGGTGCTTCCGCCCCGGAATCCGGCATAAGTGGAAATCCACGGCGTCGAATACAACCCGAACCGCAACCCGCGGCTGTGAATGTAATCGGCCAGGGAACTCATATCCGGGAAACGTTCATTCCCGAGCAGCGCGCCGTATTTTCCGCCGCGTTCCCCCTGCCAGCAGTCGTCGATGTTCACAAAATTCCAGCCGTGGGCGGCAAGCCCCCGGTCAACCAGTGCGTCGGCCACCTCCCGGATGCGACGGTCGCTGACCCCTTCCGAAAAACAGTACCAGCTGTTCCACCCCATCGGCGGAGTCAACTGAATCTCCCGCCCGACAATCAACCGGATTTCACATGCGGCACATCCGGCCGGATTTTCCGCTTCGAATTTCACCCGGTAAACTCCGGGCGCATCGATCCGCCCCGTCAACGTACCGGATTTCGCATCGAACGAACATCCGGCCGGGGGATTCACGCAACGTACATCTACTTGCTTGCCTTCCACGGGAAGAGGCAGAAAAAACCGGTTCCCGGGGCGCGCCCCGAATAATGCCGGAGCGTGAAAAAGAGGCGGATGAAATGACTTTTCCATTTTCTCATTCCTCTTCCAACATATTGTGTTCACGATAATAACGCAGATGAAACGGATTCTTGATCCATTTCGCCGGAATCTTTTTCCCGGCAGCCTTATACTCATCGATCTTCTTTTGAAGTTCGCAATCTTCCTGATAACGTTCACGCAGCGACGCCACGCTCGCAACCGTCTTCGCAATCGAATCGGCAATCGAATCATTCGCCAGCTTCAACGCCTCTTCCGGATCGGAAAGCCCGCCGGCAACCCGCTCGTAGGCATAACGGATTTTGTCCTCCGCCAGCGGATAATAGGGACTTAAACTTTCCGGAAGCGCGATCGTCCGCGCCCATTTGAGTTCATTGGTGTGCAAATTTCCCTCATGCTCCCACCCCGGCGGGGTGTGGTAATCCGGGTTGTTCTCCGCCCACTCCGGGTTCGGCGGCAGCCCGTCCGAACTGTGGACGAGAAGCTCGTTGTATTCCCGGCTGGCCAGAAACAACAGAAAAATTTTGGCAAACTCTTTATGTTTCGATCCCTTGTAGATCGCCGTGTTGCGCGAAATGAAAACCAGATTCTTGAAGTCGTATTCAGGAAACTGCGAAAACGACATCTGAAAGGGTTCGGTTTTATAACGGCGAAGATCCATATTCACATAACGTCCGGTCGCGATCATCGCATAGCGACCGGTCAGCAACTGCGGCGTGGAGGCGTCGTTCACACTGGATTGCTCCGAGTTTTCCGACGCGATCTCCGCCGCATCCGGAATCAGATGCAGTTCATCCACCCAGCGGTGGTAGATGCTGAGCGCCTTCACAAACGCCGGATCAGTCAACCGCGGCGCAGTGAGCGTCTCATTGAACATGTCGCCGCCCATGCTCCGCGCCAGCGGCAGAATCACCGTCGGCATCGCTCCGGCGAAAAACGCCTCCCGGTGTTCCCGTCCGGCATTCGCGCGCTTGACATATTCAAGTCCGATCCGTTCGAATTCCTCCGGAGTCCACTCTTCCGGCGGCGGCTCCATCCCGTATTTCCGGAAGGTGTCCACGTTGCAGAGCAACGCCGGTGCGGCGAGGTTGCACGCGTAGGCATACTGGCGGCCGTTGTACATCAGCAAATCGCTCGCAGAACCATAATTATGGCTCGGATCAAGACCGTTTTCCCGGGCGAATTCCGTAATGTCCTCCAACACCCCCATCGACGCGAACAACTTCACCGGCACATGGTCAATCAGGTCTCCGGCCATTCCGGAGACCGCCTGAATCAACGTACTCTGATTGTCTGCTGCTTCCAGGCGGATTTTGAAAATCGGTTCTCCGTTCTCATCGACCCGCCCGGTTTTCTTCATCCACTCGTGAAACGCGGCAACCTGTTCCACGCGGTCCGCCGAGAGACCGGCGGTCCATACGACTGTCGTGCCGCCCTCCGCTTCCGGACGCGTCATCTGAGTAATGACTGTCGCCACGATCAAGAGCGCGACAATGATTACAAACAGGTTCCTCATCGTTCACTCCTTCATTTCTCTGCTTAACTTATTCTTCCAGCACGTCGGAATCGATCGCGTCGGCGGTGAATTCATACCGCCCGCCGCCAAGATCGCGCGTCTTCCCGAAACGGGATTTGAGTCCCGCGTGTCCCGGAATGGTCACAACCGCTTTGCACTTCTCGCCGAGCGACGCAATGACCACCCGCAATTTCCCGTCGTTAACAAATGCCCGGGCCACGACCTCTCCTTCGACCGAAGGTTCCACCGTAACCGCCGGAGCCTCCTCCGTACTCATGATCCACGGTTCGAGATCGCGCAGCAACTGCACCGTCTCCTTGAGGTTGTTCCAATCCTCTTCTCCGCGCTGCGGAGCGCGTTTCTCCATCGCGGCAATGTCGTAATAGGCATAGAACACGAACCCCTTCGCCCCGTAAACCGCCCCGAGCAGCGGAGCGGTACGAACCTCTTCGCGCGTCAGGAACCGGGTCTTGCCGAACTCCTCATCGCTCATATTCTTGTCGATGATCGCCCAGTTGAAAGCCTGCGGCACGTGCCAGATCGTCGCTCCGGTCTTCTCGCCCGCCGCCAGCGCATCGCGCAGTTCATGCAGCGACTGGGGCCCATGGGTCGCCTTGATCGGATACGGATCGATTCCGAGAATGTCGCCCGACGTTGCGTAATAGTTCAGATCGTCGTAGAAGCACGTCAGAGTCCAGGTCGGATGATCCGGATCGATCGCGCCGACCGTTTCGCGCAGCTTGATGATATCCGGCACCCGCGAACGCGCTTCCTCGTCGCTGACGTACCAGACCAGAAGCGCCGGATGATCCTTGAGATTCTCAACCAGCTTCTTCGCCACCGGAATCGGGCCGAAGGCGTCATCGACTTTGTGATTCCAGCCGTGGAGCTGTTCCTTGATGCTCGCAACGAGTTTGAGGCCGTATTTGTGCACCTGATCGACGCCGGCGCGGATGCCTTCCATATCCGTCGCGTATTTGCCGGGCCCGCGATGCCAGGCCATGCCGTAGAGGTGAAGTGTATTGAAACCGGCGTCGGCGATGCGCTGCAGATCCTCGTCGGCAATCGATCCCTCCCAGGCGCCGTAGATGCCGATCGGCATGAAAGGTTTGCCGTCAACGATCAGTCGATGATCCTTGTCGATGGTCACGGCGTTGGCGGAAACCGCGTCGCGCGACCGTACCTGAATATCGTATGCAACCGAGCAAAGACGGCGCTGTGTTTTCATATCAAGCAGCGTGAAGTCGATCCTGCCGTTCCCGGCGGGCAGTTCACCGAAATCCCCGGAGCAGAAGCCCTTGTCGTCGGGAGTGAGCAGTTTCTCATAACGTTTCCCGTCAAGGTCGAGCGTTGCGAGCACGGCGTAATCCTTCGATCCCTCGGGGATCGACGCATGCACCTCGAACGAGGAGTCGTCGGTCCACAGCGCCAGCCCCGTCAACCGGGTCGGCAGCACCGACCAGAGATTGCCGACCTCCTCCACGCGCAGATTGTCGTAGTAGAGAGTGCCGGTGGCCTTGTCGCGGATGTAGAGCGAAACTTTCGCCTGCTGCCCCTCCTTGAGCACGAAGGGGCGTTCGATTGTCGTCCACTCTTTCGTGATCGGCTGTGCGTCGTACAGACCGCCGTCATATTTGCCGTCCCGGGAGAATTCGATGCAGAACCCGTGCGGTTCGCCGACGATGTTCTCGCCGCGGCAGAGCATCGAAACCTTGTAGGTTTTACCCGGTTTCAGATTCGGGATCGCCACCGAAATGAACCCGTATTTCTCGCCGGGTTTGCGTTCGGCGCGAAGACCGGGCGAACCGTTGTAGCCCCACTTGCCGATCTCATAACCGGGATAGGAGGTAAAAACCTCCAGATCCCCGGTCGAGAAATCCTGTTCGTAGGCGACACCGCCGTTGTCACCTTCCGGCCAGGCGCGGTATTGATCGAAGGAGCCTTCCGCGGCAAATACCGTCCCGGAAAGACAGAGCGCGGCCAATATCGTGCAAA
>CALXNS010000117.1 GCA_944389815.1 uncultured Victivallis sp.
CCCAGATTATGCCGTAGCGGGAAAAAAGACGCATTCTCGCGAGAATGTTTGAGGGGGAAAATAAAATTGGCATCCCCAATGGGAGTCGAACCCATGTTGCCGGGATGAGAACCCGGTGTCCTAGGCCACTAGACGATGGGGACGCAAATGGCTGACGATTGCTTAATGTAATGCATCATTCGGGAATGTCAAGCGCAAATCGATGCGATCGGAGCGCTTTTTTGAACGCTTTTTCCGGGAATTTCGCCGGAATATGCGCCGGAGGGTTGCAATCCGGCCGGAAATCGTGTACATTCTGCAATGACATTTTCCAATATTCTGAACATTTCCGCGAGGGATCAAATGATTTCCAAAACAACCCGTACCCGTTTTGCTCCGAGTCCGACCGGTTTCATGCACGTCGGCAATCTGCGCACCGCGCTCTACGCCTATTTGCTCGCCCGTTCGCAGGGGGGGCGCTTCATCCTCCGGATCGAGGACACCGACCAGGCCCGTTATGTGGACGGCGCCGTGCAGGTGATCTACGACACGCTCAAGACCGCCGGACTCTCCCACGATGAAGGACCCGATGTCGGCGGCGACTTCGGCCCCTACATCCAGAGCGAACGGCGCGAAATCTACCGCGAACACGCCCTCGAACTGGTTCGGCGCGGCGCGGCGTATTACTGTTTCTGCGAAAAACAGGAGCCCGCGGAGAACGACGGCGAAAATGTTTCCGGCGGTTACGACGGCCACTGCCGCAACCTCAGTCCCGCCGAAGTCGACGCCGCCCTCGCCGCCGGAAAACCCTATGTGATCCGCCAGAAGATCGACCGCGAAGGCAGCACCACCTTCCACGACGCGGTCTTCGGCGAAATCACCATCGAAAACAAAGTCCTTGACGATCAGATTCTGCTCAAGAGCGACGGCATGCCCACCTACAATTTCGCCAACGTCGTCGACGATCACCTCATGGGAATCACCCACGTCGTGCGCGGTTCGGAATATCTGCCGTCGACCCCGAAATACAATCAGCTCTACCGGGCGTTCGGCTGGGAGATCCCTGAATATGTGCATCTGCCGCTCATCATGGGACGCAACGCGGATGGCGAAATCGCCAAACTCTCGAAACGGCACGGTTCGGTCAGCTTCGAAAATCTCGTGCAGGATGGATTTCTGCCCGCGGCGATCATCAATTACATCGCGCTGCTCGGGTGGTCGCCGAAGTCCGACCGCGAACTTTTCACGCTGCCGGAACTGGAGGAACTCTTCACGCTCTCCGGGCTCAACAAATCCCCGGCGGTGTTCGATTACGACAAACTGCGCTGGATGAACGGCGAATATATGAAACAGCTCCCGGCCGGGGAATTCGCCCGGCTGTCGCGCCCGTTCGCCGGAACGGAAATCGGTGAACTCGACGCCAAATGGGCGATGGTCGCCGAACTGCTTCATTCCCGGATCGAAACCTTCCGGGAGATTCCGGAAAAGATCGCGTTCCTGCTGAAACTTCCGGAGTATTCCGCCGAACTCTTCCTCAACAAGAAAAGCAAATGCGATCCGGCGGCGGCGGCGGAGATCCTGCGGGAATATCTCCCGCTTTTTGAAGCGCTCCCCACCTGGAACTATGATGAACTTAATTCGCTCGTATCCGACCGCATCGCGGCGACCGGAGCGAACATGCGCCGCGTGATGTGGGCGCTGCGCATCGCGGCATCCGGTTTGACCGTCACGCCGGGAGGCGCGGTGGAGATTCTCTATCTCGTCGGAAAAGAGGAGGCGCTCCGCAGAATTCGGAAGGCGCTCGAATTGATCGGCGCATGAACTTGTGATTGCCACAAAAGCATTCTGCCGGAAGCTGCGGCACTGAACCGTCGCTTCCGGCAGAAAAAGTCAATTTTCCCGTTTTTTTGCCGGCCCGGCAACTTATTTACGTTCTTCCGACGCTTTCCGCATCGCAACCGATTCCAGCAGCACGCCGAAGGGATCGGCTCCTTCGGCCGGCGTCTGCAAATGCAGATAACTGACTGCATTGACCGCCGTCATCCGGCAGGCGGTGCGGCACGTCTCCCGACCGTCAATGAAACAGACTGCTTCGTGCGCATTCTGATCATAACGGATCTTCAACTCCACCCACTCCCCGGGAGTGACGGCTCTCACTTCGTTGATCCGCCCTGCCCCGTCGAGTTCGAAACCGAACACCGCGAAGTGCTCCACCACCGGATCGGAAGGATTGAACCAGCGGTCGGTCAAAAGAATCCGGATTCCGGCGGAACCGCGTTCGAGCCGGAGTTTCAAGGCAATTTCACCGCGGTCAGCGGCGGGGAAATTCCAGACCGCGCCCTCTTTTTCGCTCAGCAGCCTGCTGTCGGGGTGGCGTCCGATCTGAAGCACCTCGCGCGGTTCACCGTCCGGGTGCGGAATCAATGCCGCCCCCTGGCGGCGGTTGAAGGAGCAATGCCCGGTAATCCCGCGATAATTGCCGTAGATGCTTTTATAATACAACTGCAGCGACCAGCCGTCCAGCCCCCGGGTGAAATCGTCGCTCCGTCCCGTGTCGTAAAGAAACCCCAGATCGAAAATCACGAATTTCCGACAGCGAACATGCTGACCGAAGGCGACGATCACCTTGTTTTCCGGCAATTCGATCACTTCATTCTGATGGACGCTCTTGTCGAGTGAATCGAACGACCCGCCGCTGCTGCGGAAATCTCCGTCATTGCGGCACTCATTGAGATGGATTTCGCGGAACCCGATCCAATGTTCCCCGCCGTCCTCGGAAATCGCCGCATGAAGCGCGTCGCGGTTGGTGAAGACATCCTCGCTCTCGCCGTTGATCTCCGATTCGGAGAGAATGGGCTGCGCGCGGTGGTCGGTTTCAGGCAGCGGCGTGGTGTTGTTCCAGACTGCGAGCATCCGGCCGTCGGAGAGCGTGACCAGATTCGGCATCGTGGCGACGCTGTAGAAGGGCGAAGGTTGCGGATCGCTCCAGCTGTCGCCGGAATCCAATGAGAACATCCAGTAGTGTTTATCCTGCGACGTGCGCAACAGGAGAATCAGCCTCCCGTCCGGCGCCTCGGCGACGACCGGTTCGGATCCCGGCTGACGCCAGCGGTATCCTTTGTGCGGCCAGGCGATTTCGTGGAGCGGCGGCGCCGGAAGAATTTTCTTCGTCCAGGTGATGCCGTCGTCATCGGAAATCAGAACCCCCGGACGCTGAATGCCGTCGTCACACCAGCATTGAAAGGTCTGCACCCAGCGTTTCCGGTGCCGGAGAGGCAGCATCTGACGCTGAATGTGCAATTTTTCCGAACAGATTTTCGTGAAGCGGAAAGGTCCGTCCGGGGAAGCGGCCCGAAAGCAATAAACTCCTTCCGAAGGACAGGCGTCCGGCGCATCGTAAAACGAATCAAGATCGACGACATATCGGTGCTGATCGTCCTTTCTGCAATGCAATATCGTGAGATATTCCCCGCTCCACGGGCTGAGGGTCATCGCGCCGACGGTGGGAGCGGTGAGAACTTCGGTACGCCAGTTCAACCCGCAATCGTCGCTTTTGGCGACCAGCCGCGTCAGAACAATCGTGCCGTCTGCGTCACGGAAGGCGTTCACTCCGTAATGGCGCAGTTCGCCGTCGGGCATTTTCATGAAATCACGGTGCGGATTGACCGGCGGAACTCCGGTGACGACCGGGTCGTGAATCGCGCGGAAAGCGGGAGTAATCAGCATGAAAAACCTCGCAGAGATGAATGAGTGAATGAATGAATAACGTTGACCGATGAATTTGAAGATTTTATCTTCGTGCCAGCAGACGCCGGGTTCCCGCGGCAAGGATGTCGAAATCGGTGCCGACCGTTTTCCAGTTCATGAACCGGTCGCGCCAGAATGCGCCCGGACAGAAGCCGCCGAGCAGAACACCCGCTTCGAGCGTCCGTTCACGGACAAGGTCGATGGCGGCGGCGACCTCCGGGTCGTCGAAACGGCCGGTTTTGCCGTAGGAGGCGGAAAGGTCGCACGGCCCGATGCAGATGCCGTCAAGTCCTTCCAACTGCAAAATCGCATCGATATTGCGCACCGCTTCCCGGTGCTCGATCTGGACGAAAACGAGCGGTTCGCGGCGTGAGCGTTCCAGATAAGCATCCAACGGCTCCCGCCCGTATCCACCGGCGCGGCGCAGGGAAAATCCACGCTCGCCTCCTTCGGACGGATAACGGCAGGCCCGGATGGCGGCGGCGGCGTCTTCCGCGGTATTGACCATCGGCACGATCACGGCCGCAGGGGCAAGATCGAGCACCGGTTTGAGCAGATACGGCAGATTCCAGGCGACCCGCACGAACGGCGCGCAATCGGTTCCGCGCAGCGCGGTGACATGATGCATGACGTCGACAATGGTCAGAGGCGAGTGTTCCATGTCGATCCAGACGAAATCACACCCGCAATCGGCGGCGAGTTCGGAGACGGCGGCATCGAAAGAGGAGATCAGAATGCCCGAAGCGGTTTCACCGGAGTGAACTTTGGCGAGAAATTTTTCCAGATTGTTGATGTCCATGGCGGGTATGCTCCTGAATTGTATCGCGTAATGCGATGAAAATTGTCGATGTATGCCGATATAAATATATTCACCCTCCAACGAAACGCAAGGCATCACAACTGTTTTTTGCAAAAAACCGGTCGCCGTGCTATGAAAAGTCCGAATTGATGCTATATTTAATTGAATTTATGCAATTTTCATTGAGGCATTGCATCCCGCATGTGGACGACAATATTCAAATATCGTAAATATCTGGCTGCCGGAGCGTTGACGCTGGTGTATCTGGGCAGCATCTGGCAGCGCCCGCTCTTCCGTCCGGATGAATTCCGTTATGCGGAAATCGCCCGGGAGATGATCGCATCGGGGGACTGGATTCTGCCGCATCAGCTGGGAATGGTCTATTTTGAGAAACCGGTGCTGGGACACTGGCTCAATGCGCTGGGCGAATTGATCTGCGGCGAAGTGCCGATGGCGGTGCGGCTGTTTCCCGCGGTCTGCACGCTGCTGACCGCACTGCTGATCGCAGTGCTCTGCCGCCGCGCGGGCGAACGGCAGCTCGGCATGATCGCGCCGGTGATCTATCTGACCTGTGGCCTGGTGTTCGCGGTGGGAACATACGGCGTGCTCGATGCACAGTTTGTTTTGTTCCTGTTCGGCACGGTGACGGCGGGGTATTTTGCGTGGAGCGAACTCAATCCGCGCCGCAGAGCAGGATATCTGGTGCTGGCGGGCGCAAGTTGCGCTCTGGCGTTTCTGACGAAAGGATTTCTGGCACTGGTTCTGCCGACAGTGCTTTTCGTGCCGTTCCTGATCTGGCAGCGGGAATGGAAACGCATTTTCACCCTGCCGTGGATTCCACTGCTCACTGCTGCGATCCTGGTGGTGCCGTGGGCGGTCGCTGTTCATCATGCGGACGGGGATTTCTGGCGGCACTTCACTGTGGTGGAACATTTTCAACGGGCGATTCATGGAAGCAGTGCGGGCGATGATCGTTCGGAACCGTTCTGGTATTTCATTCCGGTGCTGCTGGGGGGGACGCTGCCGTGGCTGCTGTTTCTGCCGGCGATGTGGGCGGGATGCCGGAATCGATTCCGGGAAATCTTTCAGTTGCCGCTGATCCGTTTTGCCGCCTGCATGACGGGGGTGTGGTTTCTGCTGTTTTCAATTTCGAGCGGGAAACTGGCGACCTACATCCTGCCGTGTTTTCCGGGAGTGGCGATCTTTTTCGGGTACGGACTGATCCGGTATGCGCAAATTAACGTATTCAACCGGGCGGACCGGATTCTGGAGTGGCTGATCCGACTGATTCTGTCGCTGACAATCGTGGTGTTTCTGCTTCAGACGGCGGGAAAATTCACCCGGAAAATTCCCTCTGAACTTCTGCTTTACGGCCGGAATGAAAATTATTTCATTCCGATTCTGGCAACGGTGGTCATGCTGATCTGGTTCCGAATGGCGCAGCGGGAACGAAGCGGCGGAACGAAATTCACGTATTTTTGCGTCGGGCTTTGTTTTGTGATGCTGGCCGTCCACGGTTCGATGCCGAAGCAGTTCTATGCCGATTCCATTGCGCCGGAACAATTCATCCGGGAACTGGTCGCCCCGCAGCTCGATACGGAAACGATGCTCGTAAGCGATGTCCCGCTCGCGGCGGCGGCGGCATGGAGTCTGAAACGCAGCGATATTGATTTATTCCACAAACCGGGCGAGTTCCAGTATGCGCTGGAGCGCCCGGAGAACGCGGGTCGATTCTTCACTATGGAAGAACTCGCGACGTTGATCCACCGTGAACCGGAGCGGAAAATCGTCGTTCTCACCCGTTCGGAAGAGCGGGTGCGGGAGCTGCCTTCGCCGAAACGTTACACGCGACAGGAGGATTATTTCATGGTTTGTTATGACGCGAATCGAAAGGGCGCCGGACAATGAAGAAATACGATTGGCTGATTTTGTTGTTTTTCATCGCCGCGTACCTGATACCGCTGGGGGGGCGGCCGATGGTGACGCCGGATGAATTCCGATATGCGCAAATTCCGCATGAGATGCTTGCTACCGGCAATTACGCCGCGCCGCGGCAGCTTGAGATGCGTTATTTTGAAAAACCCGCGCCGGGTTACTGGTGGACCGCCGCCTCGTTCCGGGTGTTCGGCGAGAACGCGTTCGCATTGCGCTTGCCGTGTGCGCTGGGAGCGCTGCTGGCGGCGGCGATGATTTCATTTCAGGTGCGACAGAGTCTGCGGGATGAAAAAATTGCGGCGGCGGCGGCGATTTTATTCCTGTGCTGCGGGCTGGTGTACGGCATCGGCACATTTGCGGTGCTCGACAGTCAGACGACCGGCTTCATCACCGGAGTTTCGGTGACGGCGTTTCTGGCGGCGGTCGAACCGCATTTCAACCGGAGGAAAACCGCGCTGCTGATCGCGTGCGGGATTTTTGCCGCGCTCGCCTTCATGACCAAAGGCTTCATCGCATTCGCGGTCCCGGGATTGAGCATGCTCGGCTTCCTGATCTGGGAACGGCGCTGGAAGGAGTTCTACCAACTGCCGTGGATCCCGCTGGTGACGGCGGTGGTGGTGATTGCGCCGTGGGCGCTGGCGGCGCACCGGGCGGACGGAGATTTCTGGCGGTACTTCACGATCGTGGAACACTGGGAACGGTTCACGATGGACAATCCCGGACAACATCCGGAACCCTGGTGGTTTCTAATCCTGCCGCTGGTGGGCGGAGCGTTTCCGGCGGCATTGCTGGCGCCGACGGCCTTCGCGATCGGATATCGGCGCTGGAAGGAATTGCTGCGGCTGCCGCTGTATCGATTTTCACTCTGCGCGGTCGTGCTGCCGTTTCTCTTCTTCTCGGCGTCGAGCGGGAAACTGGCGACCTATGTGCTGCCGTGTTTTCCGCCGCTGGCGGTACTTGGAGCGGGCGGGATTGCCGCGTATTTCCGCAGCGGCGGTTCCGGTCGCACCTTCCGCTGGACGATGGACATCTGGTCGTGGCTGATGCTGATCGGCGGGGTGGGCGCGATTCTTACGGGAATTCTCGCACCGGTGCCGGAACTGGTGCCGCTCCGGCCGATGTTGTTCGTTGCGGGAGGAATCGGCATTGTCTACGGTGCGGCGCTGTGGTATTGCCGACGTTACAGCTGGCGGCCGCGTTTCTACGGATTTTTCGCCGGGCTTGGCATATTGCTGCTGGCGGGCGGGTGGCTGATTCCGGATGAACTGCTCGGCGCCAAGGCTCCGGAACGGGCACTGCGCGAACTGGCCGCCGAACTGAACTATGATCCGTCCCAGGTAATGCTGGTGACGCATCCAAGTTTGATGCAGGCGCTGGCGTGGACCTACGGCCGCTCGGATGTGCGGCTGCTGGGATCGACCGGCGAACTCGAATACGGAATCGAACGGGCGGAGAAAAACGGCGAATACTCCACCCGGCTCACCCGGCAGGAGTTCAACGCACTGCTGAACGATCCGCAACGCGAAATCGGAATCGTCTACATTGCGCGTGACCGCAAAAACGAAGGGTTCGATTTTCTCGGTCCCGCAGCGGAAGGCGCTCAGGAAGGATACATCAATGAGGTTCGGGCCGTCTATCTTCCGGCGCCCGTTGCCGCCGCCACTGAAGAGGGGAAAGAGAGTAAATGAGACAATCGGTTCTATTGCAGCGTTTTCTCCGTCATCCGGCGCAGGTGGGAGCACTCTGGCCCTCATCGCGGGCGCTCTGCCGGACAATCGTATCGGAAATCGGCGTCGAAACGGCGCATCAGGTCGTCGAACTCGGTCCCGGCACGGGAGTCATCACGCGCGAAATTCTCCGGCTGCTGCCGGAAAAAGGGCGGCTGCTTTCCATTGAACTGGATGAAACGTTGTGCATGCATCTGCGCAAAGCGTTTCCGCAGGTCGACGTCTGCCACGACAGCGCCGCACGTCTCGGAGAATTGCTCAAGGAACGGCATCTTCCTCCGCCGGAAGCGGTAATTTCCGGATTGCCGTGGGCGGTGTTTCCGGGATCGCTGCAGCGGGAAATTCTCAATGCGGTATTGACGAATCTGACGCCGGGCGGGTATTTCGTGACCTTCGCCTATCTGCAGGGGCTGATGCTGCCTGCGGGACTCCGGTTCCGGCGGCTGCTCGGGGAATTATTTCCGGAAATCTCCACCAGCAAAGTGGTCTGGCGAAATCTGCCGCCGGCCTTCGTCTACCGCTGTCGGAAAGGCTGATTCTCCTCCCCGGCCGACCGGTGGGTACGGCGTCTTTCTCCTCCATTGCGGCAATGCGCCGCCGCTCCGGAATGGAGAAACCATCCGGAAACGGCGGTGGAATGAAGATTTATTCAGCGTGCGGTTCGGGTTCGTCCGGTCCGGCGGCGGGCGCGGCGCCGGAAAGTTTCATGATCCGGCGGTGAACGACAAGATACACTGCAACGAGAACGGCCGCCCCGAGGAAGATCCAGATGTAATTGCGTTCCAGCAACTCCTTCCCCCGCTCAACAAGTTCGACATAGCTCATGTCGCCCGAAAGCGCTCCCAGCCATGCGCCGACCGCGGTCAGGATGATCACCCAGATGCCGGCTCCGAGTCCGGTATAGAAACTGAACTTCGCAAACTCCATCTTCGCCAGCCCGGCCGGCAGAGAGATCAACTGCCGGATGGCCGGCAGCAGTCGACAAATGAAGGTGGCCAGTGCGCCGTATTCGAGGAACACCTCCTCGGCGCGGCGGATGGTCTGCGGCGAAAGGAAGAAATATTTTCCGTACCGGTAGAGAGCACTTCTGCCGAGATACAGCGCGAGAAAATAGTTGATGTAGGCGCCCGCGAGCGAACCGAGCGTGCCGGAAACGACAGCAAGCGCTCCGTCAATCCAGACATTTCCGGTAAGGAGTTCGCCGCGGAAGGCGAGAAACCCGGCGGGGATCATCACCACTTCGCTCGGGAAAGGGATGAAGGAACTTTCGATGGTCATGAAAATGAAAATGATGAAAAATCCCCACAAATGGGCGTACTGGGCAAAGTCGGCGATGTGTGCGGCGATGATTTCGGTCATATTCAGGATTCCTTGTTACAGAGTTTTCCAAGCCTGGATTGTTTTTTTGCTTTGTGCCCCCGGTAGACGATGACCATCTTCCGGACGGCGTAATAAGTCAGCGGCGTCAGGCAGGCAGCCATCAGCACGCCGCCGAGGAGAAATGCGGCGACAAGATCGCCGCCGATCGCCATCAGGGCTTCGTAACTCTCCTCCCGGACGACGTCGGAGAGCGCCTCTTTGATCGCGTCGTAATTGAGATTGCTTCCGAGCAGACGGCTGCCCGCATAGCATTGCAGCGGATAGATGAAGAAAATCGTGAAATGGTTCGTGAGCAACGTCCCCAGCGTTGCGCCGATTTTACTTCCCTTGAGCAGAAAGGACGCCGGAATCGACAGCACAAGCTGAATGCCGAATGGCGCTACGCAACCGAAAAACATCCCGATGGCCCAGCCGCGGGCGATGTATTCCGGGGAGGCCTTTTCCCGGACGATTTTGCCGTAAAGCACGAAAAGTTTTCGTTTCAGATAAGATTTTAAGGTCATGAGCTCTCCTTGATTTGCGCTCTCCTCCGATCCTTGTTCTTTTCCGTAAAACGGGGGCGGATTCCGGATGGTGCGAAGTGTCCCGCCCGGTCTGCCGGAACGGAGGATTTGACATCGTTCCGACAATGGAACGGATGATTCGGAATTAAGAAACGGTCCACGACGCCGCGTTCATTCCCCCGGCGGAACCGGAGGTCTCCCCCGCAGAACCCGTTCAGCAACGTGCCGGCGGCCCGGCGCGAACCGGCAGCACCGTCCTCAGAAACGCAGGACAGAACGATGCGGTGGATGAAACCGCACGGAATATACCGTTCCGACGGAAAACGGAAGAAACAACTCCCGTCCGGGAAAACAACGGAAACGGCGAATGGCAATTGCGCAGAAGCGTTTCTCTGTAAAAGGAGCCATTCTGCAACTGATTCTTTCCCCGCATTCCGGCATGACGGCTCCTCAGCGCCGCGATTCCGGGGAAGTGTTCGCTTTCCGGAGAGTGCGGGACGCTTCCTATTTCCGCAACGCATTCCGTGCAGACTTGCCGTGCAGGCTCCGCGGATCCGTTCTCCTCCGCGCCGGAACTTCGCGACCACACGATGCGGCATGACACATCGGGCGTCGATTCCGCGGCGAAAGCGGGAAGTACGGAAAAAGCGAAAAGGAAGAACGGCAGCACGAGGCGAATCAAACGACACCGCGTCCGGCAACCGGACGGCGGCGCCGGGCGGCGAAGTTGAAAAAGTTCCCGCAGCGCTCTCAGCATGTTTTTTTCCTGGAATTCTTCATTCTTCTAAGATAGCATGATCCATCCGCTTTTTCAAGCCGTCCCGTTTTGAATGCCGAAGGCTCCTCCGGCATCGAACGCGGCATCGGTCGCGACATCAGCCGGCCGGGAAAGGAAGGACGCACGCCGGGGAAGAGATGTTCTCCACATATCCGGGCATTGCCGGAATGATCGGCGTCACCAGCGATCCCCGTTGCGGAGTTTGCGGCGCAACGCCGCCGGGGTGATGCCGAATTTGCGTTGAAACATCCGGGAAAAGTGAAATTCATCATAAAAATGAAATTGTTCGGCCAGCTCTTTGGGCGAAACATCCTTTCGATAAAGCTCCTCGCAGGCAGAGCTCAATCGGAGATTTCTCCAGTAAGCGCCGGGCGGCATGCCCAGCGCCTGCTTGAATACCGCGGAAAATCGCGACTTCGAAAGATTGACCCTCCCGGCAGCCTCCGCCAGATCGAATTTCTCCGCCGGATGACGCCGCATATATTCCAATGCCGGAGTGAGCGTGCCGAGCGCGGCGAGCGTCGCGGCGGCGGTGTGTTTTTCCGTGCAGCCGGAAACGATCCGCGAAACGAGTTCCAGAGCGACGGTTTCGCGCCGCAGCAGCCGCAGCGGCGTAAGCGGCAGCGAAAGCGTCTCAACAAGTTCTCCGCACAAATCTGCCAGTTGCGTGGAAAGCGGCGGGCGGAAGAGCGGAGGAATTTCGAAAAACGAGAGCCAATCGATGCTGTTCAGGAGCGTGACATTGAAATGGCACCAGATCGAAACCGGCTCGTTTCCCTCAAGCCACGTAAGTTTATGCCGGACGTTCCGGGCAATGAGATACGCTTCGCCGTCGTCGGCAATGTAATCAAGTTCCCGCTGCCGCACCCGGCTTCTGACGTTACGGTGGCAGACCAGCACGTAAAACGGCAGCAGTCTCCAGTCGGTCCGGTGAATTTCCCGCAAAGGCGTGACTCCACCTTCCAGCACCGTTATGTGAAGCCGGGCATGATCGAAAACATTTCCAATTGCGGAAGTAGTCATTTCCCCCTCAACAACGTCTTCCCGGAAAGGCGGCGGCATTGCCGCAGCCCGCCTCTTCATTCGAAAACTTCATCCGCCGTTTTCCCCCATCCCCGGCAACAGAAACGGAGCCGAAACGCGGCATCCGCGAAAATGCAGTTGTTTTTTACATATTTATGAAAATATCATACATTGTCGGTTTTGCAAATTTAAAGTATAATTAATCCCGATTCATATCCCCGCATGCGCAACCATCAACGGCAAAAGACCACAAAAAGAGCAGGAGAGAAAGAATGAACGACGTTCAATATCTGGAACACATGGTCGAAAACTGGGCCGCCGCCTCCGACGAGGCAGTTGAAATCATTCCCCGGACACAGGGCTGGGGAACTCTTCATTACGGCTGCGACGCCCGCGGAGGCGTGCTCCGCTGCGGGGGGCGAAGCTTTGAAAACGGACTCGGCACTCACGCCAACAGCCGGATCCGGATCCGAACCGTCAAACCGTTGGCGAAATTCCACGGATTCGGCGGCGCAGCGGAAAACGCCTTCATGGCATCCGTCATTCCTCAGGCGCCGAAGCTGGTTTTTTCCGTCGAAACAGCAGGAAAACGCATCGCCTGCTCCGACGCGCTGCACTACGGAGAAGTGGCGGAATTTAATGTCGATCTCAACGGCGCAACCGAACTGGAACTGGTCATACAGGCGCCCACGGGAACGACGTTCGGACATGCAAACTGGGCGGGAACCGAATTGATTACGCTCGACGGGAAACGCATTCCAATTGGTTGTCCGAAGAATATGCAGTTCCCGATTTCCTTCCTTTACGATGGCCAGTCCACGAAGCAGAATCCGCTTTTCTGCGACAAACAGCATTTTCGCAGCGAGGAGACAGATCACGTGGCTCATGAATTTTCCTGTGGACCGGAAGAACTCCGCATGACTCTCCGCTGCAAAATATATCGTGATTTCCCCGTCGCAGAGTGGCATGTGACATTAACCAATCTCGCGAAAAAGAACAGCAGACGCCTTTCTCACTTCCGGTCACTGAATTTATACTATGAACCCCAGGGTCGACCGCAGCTTCTCCGACATCGCGGCTCGTTTCACTGGGAGACGGAACTGGTCGGCTCCGGCGAATCATACTGCAACGCATTTCGTGATTCATTCCGTCCGGTCTGGTGGATGCCGTCCGCTCCGGAAAAGATTCATTTCGGCGGCACCGGCGGCCGGCCGTCGGTGGACTGGATGCCCTACTTCGATCTGCCGGACGGCGATACGAACCGAAGGATCGCCATCGGCTGGGCCGGAGAATGGTCCGCCGATGCAGAGTGGAACGGAGAACGATTCCAGATTGCAGCGGGCCTGTCGGAGTTCGATGCGTTTCTCGAACCCGGAGAACATCTGGAACTCCCGTCGATTCTTCTGCAGTACACGACCTCCGGCGGCAGGGAATACGCAGTGAATCTCTGGCGGCGGTTCGTCACCGCGAAAATCATGCTTCCCGTGGACGGCGCCCCGCCGAAGGCGCCGCTCTCCGCCGCCACCTGGGGCGGTATGACGGAAGAACAACATCTCGAAAAAATCGCGGCATTGCGTCGGGAAAAACTGCCGATCGAAAATTACTGGATCGATGCGGGATGGTTCGCCAAGGAGAGCTTGAATGAATTTGAACCGACCTGGTCGAACAACGTCGGAGACTGGCAATTCGATCCGATCTCCTACCCGGAAAAGTTGCGAAACATTGCCGACGTCGTTCATTCCGACGGTCGGAAACTGCTGCTCTGGTGTGAGCCGGAGCGGGTTCGTACCGACCGGAAGCTGGCAGAAGAGCATCCGGACTATCTCATTTTTGACGAGACGAACAATGCATTGCTTGACCTCGGCAATCCGGCGGCGTGGCAATATTGTTTCGACATGATTTCACAGCTTGTGGAGGAAAATCATCTTGACTGGTATCGCCAGGATTTCAATTTTTCACCACTGCCGTACTGGAGAAGAAAGGATGCGGAAGGGCGCAGAGGCATCACCGAAATACGATATGTGGCCGGATTGTACAAACTCTGGCGGGAATTGCGTCGAAAATTCCCGCACCTCATGATCGACAATTGCGCCAGCGGCGGCCGGCGGCTTGATTTCGAGCTTCTCCGCTACAGTCTGCCGCTCTGGTACAGCGACATGCAGTGTTCTCCCGCATTCGATCCGCGTTACGGGCTCACACACATTGCCGGCATGTCCGACTACTGGCCGCGCTTTTCCGGCGGCGTGGAAAATCCGGCCGGCGGCGATACATACAATTTCCGCGCCGCCATGGCGAACGGCATGAGTGTGCATTATTATTACACGCGAGCATTTTCCATGTCGGATTATCCGCATTCGTGGTTGCGGGAACGACTCGGCGAATACCTGAAAATCCGCAACTGCCTCGCCGGAGATTTCTATGCGCTGAACCCGCCGACCATGGATGATTCCACCTGGGCGGTCATGCAGTACGATCTTCCGGAGGAATCACGCGGCGTCATCACGGTATTCCGCGGTCAGGATTGTCCGGAGATCGAACGAGTCATCGTCCCGCGCGGCCTCAACCCGGCAGCGGAATACTCAGTTTCCGACTGTGACGGCACGTTTCCGCCGTTCACGGTCACCGGAGCGCAATGGATGCGCGACGGTCTTGCATTGCGCATCGACCAGCCGCGCACCGCATTGCTGATCTCGTATTCGCGCGTCAGCGGATCTGACGGACGGAATTGAGCCGGTGCAGCTCATCCCAGCAGCTAACGGTATCCAGGATGCCGGCGGAAACAGCGCCGCGCCGTTGAACCGGCAACTGGATCACCTCCGGACAGAACCGATCCTGAAAGCGGATTTCAATGGGAATATATTGGAACGGCCCGTCAAACTCTCCGGCAGAAAGTTTGATGAATGCATCGCTTTCACGTCGAAAATGACTGATCAGCGATACGGCACCCGGCGCAGCACTCCAGCCTTCCGGCAGAATCGGCTTCACATGCATGATACGGTTGTCGGTGCTTCCCGGATAGAGATGGAAGCGGAGGCGGCATGCTTCTCCGGGAGCAAGTTCCGGACCGTCGAGATATTCGATTCCGAGCGTCAGATTGCAGTTGATGGTGAAACGCATTTCAAACGAAGAGCGTTCCCAGATTCTGGTTCGGACGATCTCGTTGTCCTTGAGTTTTGCGATGTACTCCTCCGACACGGCACTCGGCGCATCGGTCAGGCGCGGCAATGTTCCATTGGTCATTGCCGCAAGTTTCGCCTGCTGAATCACGCGGGCGGTCAAATCATTCAACGTGCGGGGCACGGAGGCGTTGAAGGGATCGATCGCCACGGTTTTAATGCTCTCCCCGATGGGTTCGATCCAGTTCCGCGGGATGCCGGAACGTCCGAGCATGATGCCGAGAATCGCTCCGGCGGTGGCGGCGGTGCAGTCGGTGTCATCCCCGCAGTTGGTCGCAGTGCAGATGGTTCTGCCGAAATCGCCCTGCCCGTAGAGCAATCCGAGTACGACAAATGCGACGTTGGCGGGCGCCTGGAACCAACCGAGATCGGAGCTGTCCTTGACGATCGCCTCGCGGGCGGTGCGCCAGTCGCCGCCGCGGTCGAATTCGGCAACCGCGAGTTTCACGGCACGGGCGACGCGGCAATCGGCGGGAATTTTCGATAAACCGATGGCGATCAGTTCGCGCAGATCAGACACGACGAAGGCGGCCGATTCGAGCGCCGTCGTGAAAAGTTCGGCATAAATTCCTTCGCCGCAATGGTCGACGCAGGAATCCATCCAGGCGAAGTGCAGTGCCTCATCCGGCGAACCGGGAAAGAGGCACGCCCAGATTTCCGAGCGGATCCACGCGCCGTTGCTGAATTTCCAGCGTTCATTGTTGCACGCGCCGGAGAGCGGCGGCATCAATCCGTTGGCGATATTGGTTTTGCCGATGCCGTATTCGTTCCACGGCGCGACGATGTAATTCATCCAGTATTCGGCAAGCATTCTCTCGTTCAATTTCCAGACGCCCTGCTCCTCGACGGCCAGCAACCAGATCAGCTGCAGATCGAGATCGTCATTGGGGGCGGGTTCTCCGGCGAGATCCTGCGCGTAGAAGGAGACATTCTGAGTTTCCCTGCGGCCCTCGAAGGGAGCACCGAGGGTTCCGCCGATGTTCTTTCCGGTCCAGCAGCCGAGCACCTGGTCGCGGAAACGTTCGAGATTGATGTTTTCACGGGACGGCATTGAAGTGTTGAACATGACCAACTCCTGATTGAATATTTTCTTTTTCCCACACCATGCAATCAGCCGGCATGAGCGTTGACAATCCTGTTATTTCGTCTATATTATACTTGAAAGAAAACCGAAATGAAATAAAAAAAAATCCAGATACCTATAATTTTGTCTGAATTATGGCGAGTTTCGATGAAGCCTGCCCCGTGGAGGCGGATTTCATTTCCGGCAATTCCCTCTTCACCGATCAGCCCGGATACGAATGGCTGAGCAGCTGGATCTTCAACTGGAGTCTGGTGCTCGCGGTTTCCGGCGAGGGCGAAGTGGAGTTCGATGCGGGGAAAGTGCCGTTGTCGCGGGGAGAATTGATCCTGATCGAACCGAATCTGCCGCACCGTTTCCGGGTCGGAGAATCGTGGGGGATCGTCTGGATCCACTTTCTGATGCGCCCCCACATGGCGCGGGAACTGCACTGGCGCGAAACGTTGCCGGGAGTCCGGCACGCCGCGCTTGCCGGAGCGGAATTTCACCGCGCCCGGGCCGCGCTTCTGGAAGCGCATCAGCGGAATCTGCACCGGAACGGGAACTGGCAGCTTCTCGCATACACGCTGACGGAAAACGTTCTCTGCCGCGGAATGGAAGCGGCGCAACGCGCCCGGGAGGGCAGTGAAAACTCTCCGATTCTGAAGGCGCAGGAACTTTTGCTGGATTTCGCCAACCGGAACTCGATCGACCGGATCGCCGAACTCTGCGGTCTCTCCCGGGCGGAATTCTACGCGCGATTCAAAAAAGTCGTCGGCGTGGCACCGCGCGAGTACCGGGAACTGCACGCGATGCGGCATGCGCAGCAGTTATTGCGAATGACCGCGCTTCCGGTGGCGGAGATCGCACATCAGTGCGGCATGGAGAACGCATTCTATTTTTCCTCCAGATTCCGAAACTTCTGCGGGTGCTCGCCGTCGGATTATCGGCATCAATCTTGAATGGAGAGCTTGAAAAAAAACTTTTGCTGTGGCATATTATAAAATTGATCGTGAGGACGCGGGCGAAGCCGGCGGAACGAAACGAAGGGTGGTCAAGGTTATTGAGAGCCGAATTTGAAGCTGAGTTTGAGATTGAGAGAGAGGAGGATTCCACAATGGTTGAGAGTCCCGGATATGTGACGTTGGAAATTGAAGGCAGGAAGGTGAAATTACCGGTCGTCGTCGGTTCGGAAGGCGAAAAAGCGATCGATATCGGCAACCTCCGCCGGGAAACCGGTTACGTCACACTCGACCCGAGTTTCATGAATACGGCGGCGTGCTACAGTCAGATCACCTTCGTCGACGGCGAGAAGGGCATTCTGCGTTACCGCGGCATTCCGATCGAGGAACTCGTGCAGAAGACCATGTTCGTCGAGGTGGCGTATCTTCTGGTTCACGGCGAACTGCCGAACGAGGAGGAACGGCGGAATTTTTCGCGGCTGCTCAACCGCAATTCGCTGCTCCACGAGGACATGCGTCATTTCTTCGACCATTTTCCGCAGGGTGCGCACCCGATGCACATTCTTTCGACGATGATCAACGCTCTTGCGGCGTTTTATCCGAATGTCGACCTCAAGTCGATGGCGGATGACATCGACCTGTCGTGCGCGCGTCTCATTTCGATCGTCCGGACGATGGCGGCGTTCGCCTACAAGAAATCGATCGGGGAACCGGTGGTTTACCCGCGGCATGATCTTTCATATTGCGCGAATTTCCTCAACATGATGTTCGATTCGCCGGTGTCGCCCTACCAGATCCGTCCGGAAGCGGTGCGGATTCTGAACATTCTCTTCATTCTGCACGCCGATCATGAACAGAATTGTTCGACGACGGCAGTCCGTTCGATCGGCAGTGCGCAGGTGAATTTGTATGCGACGATTTCGGCGGGAATCTCCGCGCTCTCCGGGCCGCTGCACGGCGGCGCGAATCAGGCGGTGATCGAAATGCTCCGCATGATCCAGGCCGACGGCGACGTGAAGAAATTCATCAACATGGCCAAGGATCGCACGAATCCCTTCCGGCTGATGGGGTTCGGCCACCGGGTCTACAAAACCTACGATCCGCGCGCGGCGATCATCAAGAAGGAGTGCAACGCCTATCTCGAACGGATTCATTACAAGGATCCGCTGCTGGACGTGGCGCGCGAAGTCGAAGAGATCGCGCTCACAGATCCTTATTTCATCGAACGGCATCTCTATCCGAATGTGGACTTCTACACCGGCATTCTCTACCGTGCGCTGGGCATTCCGGAGAATATGTTCACGGTGATGTTTGCGCTGGCGCGGCTGCCCGGCTGGATCGCGCACTGGAAGGAGATGATCGGTGGTGCGACCAAGATCGTCCGTCCCCGTCAGATCTACATCGGAAAAACCCTGGCCGACACGATGGAGGCCATGGCGGTGCGCGAGGTGTTGACGCAGAATTGATTGCCGGCAGGAGGGCTCGTTCGCGGTGGGAGAAGCGTTCCGATTTCTGCATACAGCCGACCTCCATCTCGGCAGCACGTTTCTGGGATTGCGCAGTCGCGTACCGGAACTGGCGCGGGATCTGGCGGAAGCGCCGTTCGCGGCGTGGGAGAGGATCGTGGATGAGGCGTTGCGCGAAGCGGTCGATTTCGTTGTGATATCCGGAGACATCTTCGATGCGGAGGCGCCGTCGCTGGGCGCCCGGCTGCGTTTTCAAGCCGGTTTGAAACGTCTGGCGGAACGGCAAATTCCGGTTTTCGCAATCGGCGGAAATCACGATCCGTTTCCTGCGGCGTGGTCGGAGACGGTGCGTTATCCGGAAAATTTCCATTTGTTCGCCGCCGACGTCCCCGGCGAAGAGATCGTGCAGCGCAACGGCCAGGAGGTCGCCAGAGTCATCGGCCTCAGTCATGGCCGGCTTCAGGAAACGGAGAATCTGGCCGGGCGTTTCCCGAAGGAACACGGCGCCAGGCGCACGATTGCGCTGCTTCACGCCGACATCGGTGCGCAACCGGGTTCCAAACCGTATGCGCCGGCCCCGTTGGAGGAGTTGATTTCGCGGAACGGCGCGGTCGATTACTGGGCGCTCGGCCATGTTCACGGCTTCCGAATTCTGCATGAAAGTGATCCTGCGGTGGTGTATCCGGGGTGTCCGCAGGGGCGGTCGGTTCACGAACCGGGGAAGCGGGGATTCGCGCTCGTGGCGGTGGATCGAACGGGGCGCGCGAAAATCGAATTCAAAGAGGCGGCGGCGCTGCGCTTCGAGATACTGAATTTTGACGCACTGGATGGCTGCACCACATTTGACCAGCTAACGGCGCAATTGCGCGAAGGAGCAGGCAGGTTTATTCCAGCAGAAGGCGAAAGAGGCGACAAAGTTCTGCTCCGGGTAATTCTCCGGGGGGCGACGCCGTTGAACGGGGAGCTGCGGAAACTTGGCGTGGAAGAACTCTTCGAATTGTTCCGGATGGCACTTGCCGGGTGCGGCGGAAATGTATTTCTGGAATCGGTGGAACTGGAGACGTGCGGGATGTATGACGCCGCCGCGCTGGCCCGTTCCGATGATCTGGCAGCGGAAATCGCGGCGGCGGCGGCGGAACTGCGCACCGAAGGGACATTGCGGGAATTGCTGCGGAAACTGCGGGCGGGGCGTTACGGAATCGGGGATTTCTCGGATGAGGAACTTGACGAAATCCGTTCGGCTGCCGAAATGCGGCTGCTGGACGAATTGACGAGCGGCAGAGGCGGCGGCGCATGAAGATCCGAAGCATTCAAATTGAGAATTTCGGACAGTTCCACGCGCTGAATCTGAAGGCGCCGGGAGCGGGACTCTGGCGGATATCCGGCGGAAATGAATTCGGAAAAACGACATTGCTGGAGTTCATCCGGCGGATTCTCTGGGGCTTTCCCGACCGGCGTTCCAATCTCAACGCATATCCGGCGGCGGGCGCCCCTTACGGGGGACGGCTGGAGCTTGAATTGGATTCCGGCGAGCTCGTGACCGCTGAACGATTCGGCATCGGCAAAAGCGGAACATTCCGCCTGCTCCGGGCAGACGGCACAGAACAGACGGAATCGGAATGGCGCGCCCTGCTCGGAATCAGTGAGCAATTTTATCGGAATGTTTACGCCTTCACCATCGACGAACTCGGAGAATTGAAGGCACTCGACCGCGAGGAGATCCGTGCCCGCCTCTACGGAGCGGGGATTGCATTCGGCAACATTTCGCTGCCGGCGCTGGGTGCGGCGCTCGACAAACGTGCCGCGGCGCTCTGTCTGCTGCATGGCCGCAAGAACCGGATCGCCGAATTGAGTGCTGAACTGCGCTCGCTGGATGCCGCGGTTGCCGCGGCGGAGGAAAATCTGCCGGATTATGAAGCGGCGCGGGAACGGGAGGCGACCGCCCGGGCGGAAAGTGCGGAACTCCACCGGAAGCGGAATGATTGTTCAGACGCCCTGCATCGGATGGAGCGCCTGTGCCGCGGAGTTGAACCACGCCGGAAACTCCGGGAATATGAAACGGCATTGGCGCAGCTTCCCCCGGTTCCCGAGGCGCTTCCGCCCGAACCGGACACGGAATTCGCCCGGCTGCGGGCATTGCGCGATCAGGCAGAAGAAGAGTGCAGCCGCATGGAGAAACGCCATGCGGAACTGGACGCGCAACTGCGGGAGCCGCCGCCCTCCGAATTGGATCCGACGCTGGCCGAACGGTTGCCGGAGCTCGAACAATCGCTGCCGGAGTTCCGCCGGAACAGTGAAGAACTCATCCGGCTGCGTGAAACATTGGCGATGACGCAACAACGATGCAAGGAGATCGCGGACGAACTCGGCCCGCTCGGCGCAGAACTGCCGCAAATTCCGGAACTGACGTTGTCCGACGGTGACACGCTGCGGGACTTCATCCGCCGCCGGGAACGCCTGGAACTCATCCGCGCGCAGGATCCGCCGCGACTTCGCCGGCTATGGCGGAAACGTCACGTTGTCGGAGCGGCGATCGGGGGCGGAATTCTCCTATTATCGCTGCTGACGGCGGTGACGGGCGGTCTTCTGATGTCGCGGGAACTACGGCCGGAGTCGACACCGGTTGCGCCCACAGTCGTGACGGTGACGGCAATCGTCGCTGTTGTTGCGGGGGCGGCAACCATTTTCCTATCGACTCCGCGCCGGGAATTTTTCGATCCGGCGGCGGCGGAGGCGGTGCGCTTTCAGGAGGAGTGGGAGAAGTTTCGCCGCAGATTTCATCTGAAATCGGAATGCCTGCCCGCGGCGGCGGAAAAGCTGCTGGCGCGGGCAACCCGCTGGCGGGAACTCGAAAACGAATCCCTTCATCTTCAAAAACAATCAGAAACCGCGCAAGAGTTTGTCACGGAGTACAAAGCCCGCTGTTCCGGATTGCCGGGAGCGGAGCCTGACATGGTGGATCCGGCTGCGACGCTCGCCACACTGCGCCTCCGGATAACGGCGGCGGCGGAAGCTGCCGCCCGCCGGACGCAATTGGCGACCCGGTGCGAAGAAACGGTTCGCGAACTGAATGCCGCCGTCGGGCGACGGAACGCGGTGCAGGCGGATTTGGCGGCACTCTGCCGGAATGGCGGCGCCGGAAGCGAAGAGGAGTTTGCACAACTTCTGGAAAAATGGCGCATGCGTCGGCAGCTGGAACAGCAGTGCGACCGGATGCGTGCCGCGTTGCGGGCGGTTTTCGGCGAGGACATTCCGCCGGAACCCGATTTCGACCCGCAGCAGGAAGCCGAACGGTTGCGCGGCGAACTGGAAACACTGACGGCCCGCGCCGCAGAATCCGATCGTCTCGTCGGAGCCGCCACGGCCGAATGCGAAAAATTTCTGCACGCGGCGGATCCGGCGGGCGCGGCCAACCAGGCGGAGAGCTGTCGCAACGAATTGCGCGGCGCAGTGCGCGAATTTCTGATCCTGCGCGAGGCGCGCAATCTGCTCGACCGCGCCATCGAACGCTATGAACGGGAACGGCAGCCGGAGGTGATCCGCCGTGCCGATGCGCTATTCTCGTCCTTCACGGCGGGGCGTTACACCGGACTGCACAAGTCGCTGACGACAGGAGAACTGCTGGCCCTGGATACGGAAAGCGGCCTGGAGAAATCGCCGGAAATGCTTTCCCGCGGCACGCTGGAGGAGTTGATGCTGGCGATGCGTCTCGCGTTGATCGAATGCAACGAGGAGAACAATGAGTCGCTCCCGGTCGTGCTCGATGACATTACGGTCAACTTTGATTCCAGCCGCAAAGCGGCGGTGCTGGCGGCGCTTGAAGAATTCTCCGCGGGGCGGCAGGTGATTCTCTTCTCAGCCGGTTGACCTTCCGCGGTTCCGAATGCGGCAACGCCCAATTTCCCCGCCTCACGGGACGAAACAGAGAAAATCCCGGCCTTTGATTTTTCGTTTCTGTAAAATCAGATGAAAAATTTTTCTTCATATTATTTGTAATCGATTGAGACAAAACAATATCAACTGTAAAAAACATATCAATTTGTAATTTTTTGTAAAAAAAGTTGATATAAAAAATTCCAGAATCATTTGGCGTTTTCTTTTTTTCCGCTATACTTAAAGAGAAAGCAACGGAGCAGAACATGATTTTAGAACATGCCACGATCAAGGAAGTAGCGATCCGGGCGCGGGTGAGCACCGCGACGGTGTCGCGGGTATTGAGCGGCAAATCGTGCCATCGCCCGAAAACGGTCGAGACGGTGCGGCGTGCGGTCGAGGAACTTCGTGCCTCGGCGCCGATCCTGACCGGCTTGACCGGAATTGAAAACGCCGCCCCGGAATCGGTGGGGATTGTGATGTTCGCTTATCGGGATTTTCTCAACTCGTATTATAATGCGACGTTGGTGACGGGGATGATGGAAGAACTGGCGAAGGAAGATTTCTCCGCGCATTTCATCACGCTCAGCCCCGGGAAACTGACGATCGCCTATATCGAGAGCCTGATCCGGGAACATCATCTCAAAGGGTTGCTGATTCCGGAATTCAACATGTTGTACGCGATATCCGAACAGCTTTCGCGCCTGTCGATTCCGATGGTCTGCATCGGCAATCTTCATGAGGAGATCGGTTGTTCGATCTCGGCGGACAGTCGTGCGGCGGGGCGGGATGCTGCCAATTATCTCTGGAGCTGCGGTCATCGCCGGTTCGGCATCGTCTCGATGAGCAGAACGGATATCTGCCAGGCGCAGCGGGTGGACGGCTTTCTGGAAACGTTGCGCGAACTCGGCGGCGATCCGGATAAGGTGATGATCCGAGAATACCGTTCGCTTTCGGACTCGGTTTCGGGAGTGGTTTCAGCACTGATGAACATGCAGGAACGGCCGACCGCGCTTTTTTCCACCAACAGTCTGATGACCCAGAAACTGCTCGCCGGAGCCGCGGCGGCCGGGTTTCGCATTCCGGAAGATTTTTCGCTGCTCAGTTTCGAGGAGAACAATGAACTGCTTTATCTTCCGGTTCCAGTGAGTGTGCTCCGGCAGCCGACCCGGGAACTGGGGGAAACCGCCGTGCACATGCTGATCAACCTGATTCGCGGTCTTCCGGTCACCCGAAACGAAGTGCTCAATTGTTCGCTGATCACCCGATCCAGCGTTGCGACCTTCTGCGAATGAACAAGCTAACTATATGCCAATCCATGATTTCATGGTAGAGAATTTGCACTGGAATGAACTGAAAATGAAACAGTTTTTAATTGCGCTACTCGGTCTGGCTGCCTCATTCATCTGCATGGCAGATACAAATAGACACACGGGAATTTATGTCATTGTTCGTGGTTCATTTTTCGATGATGGACTCAAAGCTCTGGAGCAACCATATGTGGATGGAGCAACACTTTACCTGGGACTTTCGTTATTGATGCCGAAAAAAGGAGTTTACGACTGGAGCTATGCGGATAAAATCATCGAAGCCGCAGCCCGGAATGGAAAAAATGTAAATCTTGCATTTCTTCCCGGCAGATGGGTTCCTGAATGGTTCTATGAAGAAGGCGTGAAGCGTTTTCAATGGGTGCATGAGACGAATCTGGTCGAACCGGGAAAATACGATACCTCTGCGCCGATACCGTGGGCTCCTCAATTACTTGAACTCTTGAACGCAATGATGCAGGAAGCCGGAAAACGTTATGGGAGAAATCCAACCGTTGCAACCGTTCAAGTAGTTGGACCAAGCCTGACCGTACATAAGGAACTGCAAAAATGACATTACAACATAAATTTACATTGATCGAATTTTTAGTTGTTATTGTGATCATCGCAATTCTCTCCGGCATGCTGCTTCCTGCATTAAGCCAGGCGAAAGAAAGAGCTCGTACTGCAAACTGCATGCCAATCTCAAACAACTCAGTCAGGCACACATTTTATGCCGGAGAATCTGATGACCGCCTTCTGCCACTTCATTACAGTGATACTGGTGGCAATGAATGGCGCTGGTATTCCACTATTATGAATTATATCGGGGGAAGTTCAGACAGAGTCCAGAATGAAGATCTTTCCAAAAAGATGCAATCCGTTCTTACTTGTCAGACAAACTTGGCAATGCTTGCAAATCCTGCAATTAAGCGAACTTACGGCATGAATAATTATATTGGAGATTACTTCCGTGCTGGCAATGTTAACATTTTATGAAAGCTCGGACAGGCAAATATCCTGCTCAAACCATGATTTTTGAAGAAGCACAAACCATTTCTGATTATTCGTCTTTTGAATATATGCTTTGTGATAAAAACAGTATTTCCTCACAAGCTCCGGTTTTTCCGCACAATTCTCGTGGAGGCTTTACCTATGTTGATGGTCATGTCGGCAATTTGACTGAAGGTGAAATTCCTGAAAACTTAAATAGTTCCGATGAAAATCGTATTTTCTGGCAAAGAAAGAGGAGATAAAATGTCACTTTTTCGTAAATTCGCGGGCAACCCGGTACTTACTCCGGCGGCGTTCCCGGATGAGATCATGTATGTTTTCAACCCCGGAGCGGTGAAGTTCGGCAACGAATATCTCCTGATGGTCGACGCCGCCACCAGCGCCACGCCGATCGTCTTCTGGCTCGCCCGCAGCGCCGACGGCATCCATTTCACCCCCGATCCGGCGCCGATTGACTGGCCGATGCCGGCGGACGGCCCGGAGTCCTGCGTCTACGATCCGCGCATCACCCGTATCGGCGACGAATACATCATCCTCTATGCCAGCCAGGCGCCCGGTCGCGGCGTCCGAACCGGCATGGTCCGCACCTCCGATTTCGTCCGGTTCGAACGCATCGAGCAGGAGGAAACCGGGCGCAACAACCGCAACTCCGTCCTCTTTCCGGAAAAAATCAGCGGCCGCTACGTCCGGTTCGACCGTCCCATGGGTGACGATGAACTCGAACCGTCCGACATGTGCGTCAGTTATTCCGACGATCTCGTTCACTGGACAGAGAGCAAAATATTGATGACTCCGCGGCCGGGCTGCTGGGATTCCCATAAAATCGGAGCGGGCGCAATTCCGATCCGCACGCCGCAGGGATGGCTTGAAATTTATCACGGCGTCGACCGCACCTGCAATGGTTTCATTTACCGGCTCGGCGTCATGCTGCTCGATCTCGATGATCCCACGCGGATCATCGCACGGGGGGTTCTGCCCGTCCTCTGGCCGGAACACGATTATGAAATGAACGGCCGGGTGATGAATGTCGTTTTCACCTGCAACGCCATCTGCGAACCGGACGGTACCGTACGCATTTATTACGGTGCCGCCGACAGCTGCATCGGCCTGGCAACCGCCGGAATCGACGACCTCATCGCCGCCTGTTACGCCCCCAATTCGATTGCCGAACGCTTCTTTCTGCGGCGCATTCAGTGCAGTACGGCACGATCACCGGTACGAACCGAGGCCGAATTCGTCAACGAAATCCGCGAGACCTCCGGAGCCGGAAACGACTTCTGATCAGAAGAGGAAAAGATTCCCCTTTTTCCCCCGGCAATTCGATTCTGCGTTTACGTTCACTGAATCGGGTTGCCGTCTTTACTGTTGCCGGCGGAAACGAACCTCAATCCGCGCCAGCGTCTGAACCGGTTTTCCGGGAACAAAAAGCGTCAACCGATCGTTGATCACCGCCGGGATCGGTTCGAAATAGACGACCAGCTCGAACACATATCCGTTACCATTCAACGCGCCATCGAATTCCGGCGGCGTATCAGTCGGCGGCCCAAAGCCATCCCCCTCCGGATCGTTCGCCCCGTCGGCGAGCCGGGCGCGGAAATTGGCCGCGCCGATGCCGATCGTCTGAAAATAAATGCCGGTCCGCGAAAGCGTGATTTTCGTAATCCCCGTCGGATTGTGCAGCAGTTTGAAGTCGGGCGCGCCGGTGAACGTCAGCTCCTCCTTCCCGGTTTCACTCAGAAGAAACGTGGAGAAAAACTGATGCTGCGACTCGGCGTCAGCGGAAAAATTACCGTCGCAGTACAACCCGGAAAACGCATTGATCGACAGCGAAATCCTCTCACTCCATTGCGGTTCTTCCGCCGCGGTTGCAGCCGCAGACGGCAGCACGGCCGCAGTCACCGACGTATCGAACCGGAACTCCGAGGACGGCTCCTGGCGGAACGCCTCTTTGACGGCGTGCTTCTCCAGCATGCGGAACTCCATGACCGGCGCCTTCTCTTCCGGCATCGTTCCATTTCCAGTCCCCGGAGCGGCGATGACGTTCAGAGCGGATATTAAGATTGTAAAAAAACAGAATTTTTTCATCCATTCACCTCCGCCGCCTGCGCTCATTCGAATGCGACCTCGACCGTTCCGACGGTGAGTGTCTCTCCGCCCTGGGGGGAAAGAAGCAGCAGCCGGTTGTTGAAGAGCAGCGGAACACGCTGAAAAACAAGTTCCACTTCAAAGACATGATTACGGGCATCCTTCCGGGTATATTTTCCGATTCGTATCCGGATCAGCTGCGAAAACATCTCCGGACTGAATAAATAAAGCCCCCCGTCCTGCGGGATCAACACCGGCTCCTGATTCGGGCCGTCTGCGATGCGCAACTGTATTTTATTCGATGCGGTTGCGGTTCGGATGAGCTGCGTATCGAGCAGCGTCGCGTCATTCGGACGGTCACTGAAAAAACGCCAGTGCAACTGAGTGGAGCCGGACAGCACAAACTGCAGTCCGTCGCTCCATTCCCCGGGCTGTTGCGGACTGGAAAGTTCAAGTCTGGTATGCAGTACGCAACTCGACTTCGGCAGTTCATACGCCTTGGCGAACGGCACCGCCAATCCAGTCCAGCGGAACTTCATTTTAAGCGGAGAAGGCGCAACCGCCCCCAACTCCTTCTCCCCGCTCGTCGCGGCCGGCTCCGCGGAAGTTGGCAAAACAGCCGGCATTTGCGTGGAAGTTCCGGCGTCAGGCGCCGGTCCGCTCTCCGCCGCCTGCAGCAAAACAGCCCAGACCGAAAACAACAGCAGCAGCAGGAAAAATTTTTCCCACCGCCGGATCCGCAACAACAGCCCGGAGAAAACACGATTCATTTTCGACGTCCCTCCATCGCTTAAACGCCTCCCCCTACTCCCGCGCCCTGGGGTAACTGCCGAAGATTTTAAAGAGCGCACAATCCGCCCGCAGCTCTTCGCAGGCTGCGAAAACCGCCGGATCCTGGGTGTGACCGACGATGTCGGCGAAGAAACAATATTCCCACTGCCCGCCCTTGAGCGGCCGGCTTTCGATCATGGTCATGGAAATATTGTGGTTGCGGAAGGGGCGCAACGCGTCATAAAGCGCGCCCGCGCGATCATGCAGTGCAAAACAGAGACTGGTTTTATCGTCGCCGGTGGCGGGATTCTCCTGAGTTCCGATCACCAGGAAACGGGTGATGTTGCGGGAATTGTCCTCGATATTTTCCGCGACGACGGGCAGTTCGGTGTGTTCCCCGGCCATGACGCCGGCGATCGCGGCGGCCTCCGGCTCCCGTTCGGCGAGCTCGATGGCGCGAATGGTGCTGGTCACTTCGATCTGAGTTGCGCCGCGCAGATGACTTTGCAGGTATTCACGGCACTGTCCCAGCACCTGGGCATGACTGTAAACGCAGCGGATCTCCGCCAGGGGGCTTGCACTGTAAAGTTGTTGATGTACCGGAAGGCTGAATTCAGCCGTCACGCGCACCGGCGAACCAACCAGCGCATCGAGCGTCGGATTGACCACGCCTTCGGTGGAATTCTCCACCGGGACAACACCATAATCGGCGCGGCCGGATTCGACGGCTCGGAAAACATCGCCGATCGTCGGCGACGGCAACGGTTCGGCGCTTCGACCGAACTTCTCGATCACCGCCTGATGCGAGAAGGTGCCGGCGGGTCCGAGAAACGCGATCGTGAGCGGCCGTTCAAGTCGGAGTGCCGCCGACATGATCTCGCGGTAAATGGCGCGCAGCGAAGCTTCGGGAAGCGGGCCGTGATTTCCGGCTGCAAGTTTCTCGTAGACCTCTTTTTCACGTTGCGGCGCATAGACGGGCAACTTATGTTCATGTTTCCAGGCTCCGATCCGGGCGGCGAGTTCGCAGCGACGGTTGAGCAGTTCGATCATCTGGGAATCGATGGCGTCGATTCCGGCGCGAAGTTCTTCTAAATTCATACTTTCAGTCTCACCAATCGTGAAAATTAACGAAAAAACGGTTTGCGTTTTCCGATTCCGGAAAAACGGGGTTGAAATAATAGAATTGACAATGTACTTTATTTCAACATCGAAACGGAGGAATCGCATGATTTTTTTGAAAGTTTTTTGCCGAATCCGGCAAATTCGGTCTTTTTTCGGGGTTGCTCCCTTGCTGGCGTTGCTTTTCGCCGCAGGCTGTGCATCATCGGTTCCGCCGGTGAAAGTGTGCAGTGATCCTACGCCGGAAGAATTGCGCATCGCGGCCCGTTCCGCGGAACTGGCCGAACTGCTCCGACCGCTGCCGATTCGTTCGACCATGCTGAAGCTGCCGGCTTCACCGCTGGCGCCGGAGGAGGCGACCCGGATGCTCCGGGCGCTTCAGGCCTGCGGCTTCAATCGTCTGGCGGTGACCGTCGACCGTCTCTCCGCCTTTGAGGAGCCGGATGAAGATGACGCATTGCTGGTGCTGCTGAATGCGGCGGCGGAGTGCGAAGTTCCGGTCGAACTGGTGCTGCGTCAGAAGGATTTCGTGCGGCAGTTCCGGGGGAACGCCTTTCTCCGGCTCTTCCGTTCGGAAACGGCCAACTTGCCGGAAGCGGCCCGGCTCGCGGCGAAATTCATCGCCGATCAGGAGGAGGCGGTTCGCCCCGTCGGGGTGACGGTGGTGGTGGAACCGCATCTCTTCACCGCCGGTGCGCCCGGACGGCCGCAGGGCGAGCTTTTCGCCTGGAGTGAGAAAAGTTACGGCACAGGATTCGACAACGATCACCTGATGGCGACGGCACTCGGCGAGCTTTCGGAATCGGTCGAAGCGCTGTCACCGCTGCCGGTCACGGCGGGGATCGCCGATTTCTATCAGGAAAAGGCGGCGGCAGGTGAATTGTCATGTGGAAGCGTGGAGGATTTTCTGAAGATCACGCCCCGGATTGTCGTGTACAATTCCGGCAACAAGCCGAGTGAATTATTGAAAACCGTGGAAAACGAACTTGCGGCGGCAACGGAAGAAGACTCCGTACTGGTCGCGGTGACGATCGCACCGCACACCGCCATCACCAGCGGCGCACTGCGCCGGCGGGACTGGCGGGATCTGACGCGGGCGGTGAATTATGCAATTGAGAAATGGCAGGCCTGTCCGGCATTCGGCGGGATGGCGCTCGGGCCTTTCCCACTGATCGAACTGCTTCTGGCGGAGGAGTAGTAAAACATGCGGTGTCCGAAATGCGGCTGTGTCGATGACAAGGTGATCGATTCCCGGGCGGTCAAAGAAGGTTCCGGCGTCCGCCGGAGGCGGGAATGTTTGAAATGCGGTTACCGTTATACGACGTTCGAAGGGATCATTCCGGAAGGGTTGAAAGTGGTCAAGCGCAACACGGAGCGCGAGGATTTCGACCGGGACAAGCTGCGGCGCGGCATTGCGAACGCCTGTTACAAGCGTTCGGTGACCACCGATGACATCGACCGGATGGTCGACGAGATTTCCGCTTCGATCCTGCTCGATTTCGACAAGGAGGTCTCCAGTGCGGAGATCGGGCGGCGGGTGATGGACGAGCTTCGGGAGGTCGATCAGGTCGCGTATGTGCGGTTCGCCTCGGTTTACCGGAAATTCGAGGATGTGGAAGAGTTCATCGACGAGATCCGGACGTTGAAATAATTTTTATTCCGGAGCCGGCGCGGCGACGGAGAAAACGCCGACGTGCCGGAAAGGGGTTGTGGGATGGAGAAGAAATTTTTGAAACTCAAGCCGGGCCGGGAAAAACCGTTGCTGCGGCATCATTGCTGGATTTTTTCCGGCGCAGTGGCTGAGGTCGTCGGAGCACCGGCTCCGGGCGAAACAATCGATGTGGTCGATGCGGCAGGAAAATTTCTCGCCCGGGCCGCGTGGTCTCCTAATTCGCAGCTTTCGGGGCGGGTATGGAGTTTCAACGAGTCGGAAGCGATTGACGAAGCGTTCTTCGTCCGCCGGATCGCCGCCGCAGTCGGACTGCGTTCGTTCCTCGGCTTGAATACGCCCGGCTCCGGGTGTCGGCTGATTCATTCAGAGGGAGACAATCTGCCGGGGCTGATCGTCGACCGTTACGGCGAATATCTGGCCGTTCAGATTCTCTCGGCGGGAGTGGAACGCCATCGCGATGAAATTCTTGCCGCGTTGATGAGTGTGACGAACGCGAAGGGAATCTATGAACGCTCCGACGTGCCGGTTCGCGCCCGGGAGGGGCTGCCGGAACGAACCGGATTGCTGTGCGGAGAAGCGCTGCCGAATCCGATCATCATTACGGAAAACGACTGCCGGTTTGCGGTGGACGTCCGGCACGGACAGAAGACCGGGTTCTATTTCGATCAGCGCGATTCGCGGCGGGCGGTGGCGCGTCTGGCGTCGGGACGGCGCGTCTTGAATCTCTTCAGTTATACCGGCGGCTTCGGCGTGGCGGCGGCGGTCGCCGGTGCGGAACATGTGGTCAATGTGGACAGTTCGGCGCCGGCGCTGGCACTGGCGGCACACAATATGGAAATGAATAAAATAGCCGCCGCGCGGTATGAAAATCACTGCGCCGACGCCTTCGAAGAACTGCGCCGTTTCCGGGACGAAGGGCGTTCGTTCGACTTGATCGTGCTCGATCCGCCGAAGTTCATCGAATCGCAGCGGGCGCTGACGCGCGGCTGCCGGGCGTATCAGGACATTGCGCGGCTCGGATTTGAACTCCTCGCGCCGGGCGGGGTGCTGTTCAACTTCTCCTGTTCCGGGTTGATGACGCCGGAACTCTTTCAGAAAATCACCGCCGACGCGGCGCTGGAGGCCAATGTTTCCGGCGTGATGCTGCAACGGTTGTCGCAGAGTGCGGATCACCCGGTGTCGCTTGCGGTGCCGGAAGGGTTTTATCTCAAGGGACTCGTAACCCGGATTGCCGGATAATTTTAAATCGAGGGAGGTTGTATGCGATTGATTCGTGGATGGATGGCGCTGGCAATGCTGGCGGGCTGGAGCGCCGCGGCGGAGGTGCCGGAACTGGTGGAACTGGTTCCGGATGCGAAAGATTATGAATTGATTGCGCGGTTCGATCCGACCCGTTACGCGGCGGAAGGTTGCGCGGGGGATCGTTCGCTTCAGCTCACCGGAGACGTAACCCGGGTGGGGTATCTGGTGAAACTCCCCGGCAATGACGGCAGAACCGAATGGGTTTTTGCTGAAATGGATCCCTTCACGAAGGAGATCGCCGAACTCGGTGTCCCGACGCCGGGTGGAGCCGCCTTTCAAACCACGGTGAAGAATCTGGCGATCCGGAGCAATTCTCCGCAGGTCAAGACCGGCAATTTCGCTGAAGGCAACGTGGAAATCTGGGGGAACGATTACGATCCGTCGAATGGAGCCAATGTGCCGGGCGCGCTCCCGGACAAATTTGATTTCGGCGACCGGCGCAGCGGCGGCGGCAGTTACGGTTCGCTGCAGGTGCACAACACGGCGGAGAAACAGACGGTTTTCGCCTTCAACAACTTCAACGCCGGCAAGAACTGCGACCTCGGAATCGGCAATAATCCGGGCGGGAACCCGGACTGGACGTTTGCCGGAAATGCGAAGAAATATAATTCTCCGGAAATTTTCATCGTCGCCAAAATCGACAATATGAAAATTTCCGACAAACCGGTGCTCAATCCGGCCCGGTTCCTGCTGCTCGGGACGACCGACAAGAACGCGGTCTCCTATCAGCCCGGCGAAACGATGACCTTCACGCTCACCGGAGAGTTTGCCGGCCAGAAACCGGAAGGACTTCAGGTTGCATGGACCCGCACCGGTGATGACGGCAAAAAAGAGACCGGCCGCGCCCCGATCAGTGCGGACAATCCGGTCGTCATTAAAACGCAGCTCGACCAGCCCGGATTCGTCTACATTTACGCAACGCTGGTCGACGCAGACGGCAAACCGGTGACCAAACAACGCAACGGTTCCGGCCGGATCGTCTTCGAGGGCGGCGCCGGAGTTCAGCCCGAAAAGCTGACCAGTTCGCCGGAACCGGCGGATTTCGATCAGTTCTGGGCGCGGCAGAAGGAAAAACTTGCCGCCGTCCCGGTCAAGGCGAAGATGGAGAAAGTCAAAACCACCGCCAATGTCGACATTTACGCGGTGAGCGTCGATTGCGCCGGACCGCGCCCGGTGACCGGATATTTGACGATCCCGGTCAATGCGGGAGAAAAATCACTTCCGGTGCGGGCGATGTTCCAGGGATACGGCACAGGAGTTCAAGGTGTTCCGGGAGACGGGCCGACCGGAGAGATCACCTTCAACGTCAACGCCCACGGTTACGACCTGGGCAGGGATGGCGAATATTACAAGGAATTCTTTGAAAACATCAAATCCAACGGCCAGGCATACGCCTTCGATCCGGTGCAGAATTCCGATCCGGAAACCGCGTATTTCAACGGGATGGCGCTGCGGGTGATGCGGGCGCTCGAATTTCTCAAGACGCTGCCGCAGTGGAACGGTCGCGATCTGGTGGTCACCGGCGGCAGTCAGGGCGGGCTTCAGACGGTCTGGGCGGCGGCGCTCGATCCGGACGTGACGCTGGCCAAACCGGACATTCCGTGGTGCAGCGACCTGGCCGGAACCGAAAAAATGAACCGTCTGAGCGGCGGCTGGCGGATCAAATACGTGCCTGCGCTGGATTATTACGATACCGTCCACCATGCGAAGCGAGTGAAGTGCCGGATGGAAATTCCCCGCGCCGGACTGGGCGATTACGTCTGCCCGCCGTCGGGAGTTTCGGTGCTCTACAACAACTTCCCCGGCCCGAAGAAGATCACCTACTTCCAGGGTTCGACGCACGGATACGTGCCGCCGAAATCGGAGCGTTTCGTGCTGGAACAGGAGTAATCCCTGAGCTCGATTACGCAAAAAAGAACCGCACCGCGAAAAACGGTGCGGTTCTTTTCTCAAAACCGAAGGCCGGGAGGGAAAATCCCGGCCGTTTTCGTAATCGCTTATTTCAGCTCCAGCAGATTGAATTCGCGGGGATTCTTGTTGACGCCGACCCCGTCCCCCCAGTAGAGATAACCGTCGCGGCCGTGCCCTTCGCTGCTGTTAATAAGCAGGGCAAAACCGAAACGGAGACCGGACTTGAGTTCAGGAAGCTGAAGTTCCTTCGCATCCAACATGATGGTGTAAGAGTAAAATTTCTCGTCGATTTTTCGGAACGTCAACTTCGACGCCTCCAGAGTTTGCTGCTTTCCGCCGAATTCGAAACTGTGCCGGTAAAGCCCATCCCCCTTCCCGGTCCGGGCTGCGGTTATTTCCGTGAACGTGGATTTCCGTTGATTGCCCTCCCCCAGCGTCAGCAATGCCAGCTGCACCGAATCCGCACGCCACGATTCCGCCAGCGCATGCGGTTGATCGAACACCGGATCCTCCACCACCACTTCGACACAGAGCAAGTCCTTCTTCCAGAAGACACGAAACGCCCCGCGGATATTGGGCAGATGCCCGCCGTCCCACTTCCGCCAGCGGGTCGGCTCCTCCAGTTTGATCCAACCATCGCCCAGCTCATCGAAGGCGGACGGCTGCACGGCAGCCGGCTCGGGAAACGGTTCAGCCACGGCGGTTTCCAGATTCCAGTTCCGCGCGAAAACGAAGAGCGATTCGGCGTTGCCGGCATTGTCGCGAAGTTCGACGGCGGCCTGCTTCCCCGATGCCAGGGCAGTTCCGAAATCAACTTCCACCCGGAATTCGACCGCCGAACGCGCCGGTACACTCAATTCACCCGGAGCGCCGGAGAGAAGCCGCGCGCCCTCGGGCAGAATCACTTCCGGTTTGACGACCAGAGTTTCATCGGCAAGATTGTTCACCTTGAACGGCAGCAGCACGTGCGATTGATCGCTGAAGAGATATCCGAGGTTCGTCCAGCTGGTACTCGCCCGGTCGAATTCATACTGGAAAACAACCGGCCGGGCCACCCGCGGAATCGGTTTGTAACTTTCCGCAAGCTTGAGCAGCCGCATCGCTTCGGTTCCGGTGTTGAGGAAGGGCCTGACCGCGTCAAGCGTGGTTACGACATAAAACATCCCGTCGCCCGGCGTCTGAATCCGGTTGCGGGAAAATTCCCTCCCGTCGATTCCGAGAACGGCGTCGAACGCAAGTTTTTCCGGCAGCTCCACCCGGGAATCGGCGTCACCGGTGTAACAGACGATGATTGCGTCATCGCCACGGACAAAGACACGATTCAATTTTGCTGCGCCTGCGCCCGTGAGATCGCCCGCATAGCGGAAATGCGACAAAAGCCGGACGGCGGTCACGTACGCGGCCAACGAACGCATCGGCGTGTGATTGCCGTCGATCATGCCGAAATTATTGAGATTTTCATCATAATATTGCAGGATGAACGGATAAAACATTGCAATACCGTTGGCTTTGGCCTCCACGGATTTCATCGCAATGCAGACCGCCGAAAAAATGTCGTCGTTCACCGCGGCCCGGACGGTGCCGCGCGGCCACGGTTTGCCGCATTCGGTAATCCAGAAGGGCAGCGCCTGTTTGGGTTCGTTGCGCAGCGCGGCTCGGTAAGCGGAGATCTTGGCTTGAAGTGCTTCCGGCTCCTCGTAATTGTGAAAACTCATGATGTCGGCGTCGGCCAGCAGACCGTTGGCGAGAAAGGTGCGCATCATGTCGTCGTCGGTCAACGAACCGGTGAAGACACCGCTCACCAGCGGCGTGGAGATGTTGTTGCGGGCAAATTCGTACGAAATCGTCCGCTGAAGTGCCATAAGTTGGTCGCCGGGCAGACCGGCGCCGAAGGCGATCTCGGGTTCGTTCCACACTTCGAGCGCATTCCAGTATTTCTTCCAGCGTTCACCGATGCTCTTCCAGGTGGCGGCCGCACGGATGAGATCGCGCGGATACGGATAATATCCGTTGGCATTCCGCTGAGGGACGGCGCCGCTCCACGCGGGAGCGTCGTGGAAGACATCGAGCACCTTGAGGCGATGTTTCGCTGCGAGGGAACGCAGGAAATCGCTGCCGAGCGCGTCCCAGTCGAAAACACCGGATTGTTTCGGTTCGAGATATCCCCAGCACAACCGTTCGCGGACGTTGCCGATTCCGGCGTATTCGAGGAGCGCGTAATAACCGTCGGCCAGCTGCGGGTCTTTATAAATTCCGAAAACCGAAGCCGCCGCATCCACCCCGAAAAAATCATCGCGTTCCCCTTCGAACTTCGGCGACACCACCATGCCGCAGGTGAAGTCGGGGTTTTCGAACACGTATTCAACGAAGCCGATCTTCTCCGGCACCGGCAGCAGAAATCCATCGCCGTCGGCAGTCACCTCCGCCCGGCCTTCGCCAATGACGTTTCCGACGTAATCGCGCAGTTGAAAGGGCAACGCCGATTCCCGGGTTTTCCCCTTCAAACCGATCCGCACCGACGCCGAACCGGGCGGCACAACCAGGAGACCGGGATGGGTTATTTGCGCCTCAAGTTCAGCAGCGACGGAAACCGGCGCGCCGCAGGTGAGTTCCATATCGGTAATTTCCGTGTCGAACGTTTTGAATTCCGGGTTCAATGCGATCAGCCACCGCACCCGGACGCGGGAAATCGGTTGGCGCAGCACTCCGTCATTCGCACCTCCCCAATGGCCGAACTTCGGATTGCCCGGTTCGGCAAACTGCCGCACGTCCACACGCTGCGGTGCGGTGCCATTGCCGGAGAGCGTCACAAGCTGATGGAAATTCTGTCCCTGCGAATCGGTCACCTCAATCATCAGACTCCGGATCGGCGTTTTGATCTGAAACGATAATGCGGTCAGTTCGATGCCGGGTTTGAAAATCAACTCGGTTCCGAGATAATTGCCGCCGCCGGAGAAATCACTGTGAACCTTTACTCCGTTCGCCAGCGTTTCGAGCGCGCCCTTTGCCCCGGGAAATTCCGCACCGTCGCAGAAACGAAACTCATCCGGTTGCGGCGCATATTTCACCACCGGCGCATCGGTCGTCTCCGCTTTGATGTTCAGAAATTCGATTTTCTGCGGAACATCGATATTTCCCGCGCTTGCGCCGATGGTGCGCAACGTCAGCGACTTAACCGGCAGATGCAGCACCCCGTCATTCGCTCCGCCCCATTTGGCACACCCATTCTCTCCGGCCCGGAAGAAATAATCCGTCGTCACGCTTTGAATCTGGTCGAAATTGCCCGACAGCGGCACGAACCGCACCAGCGTCTGATTGGTGGCATCCACCACCTGAATGCCGATGTGTTTTGCCGGAGAGCGCAGCGTCAGAGAAATGGATTTGAGATTCAACGGTTTGGGAAAAGCGCAGCTCACGCCGGTATAATTGCCGCCGCCGGAGAAATCGCTGACGGTAATCAACGTCGGCGCCTCCTCCGTTCCGCCGCGCTTCATCTCGCCTTTCGCGCCGGGAAATTCCGGGCCGTCGGTAAAAATCCAGCTGCCGTCACGCAGCAGATCGACTTCCGCGGCGGAAAGAACCGCCGCACACAACAGAAAAACGGCAAGAATTCGGGAGATCATCATTGGTCGCCTTTATCAAAAGATCTAAATCGAATATCATTCTTCCGGAACAAAGAGTTCCACAACGCTCATCGAAAAATCAGAGATTTTCGTCCAGCTCGATGTAACGATTCCATTTGTCGCCACTGACAGAGAGGTACATTCCCTTTCCCGCCCACTTGACGCTGCCGTCGCTCATCGCGAAATTGGAACCATCAAGGTGGGTGGCGAATTCAAGATTCATTCCAGCGGTGATGCAGCCGAGCAGAACCTTGCGTCCCAACCGCCCAAGCGAACAATTGAACATGTTCGGTCCATCGGTCAGATCTCGTTCATAAAGGTAACTCTGAGCATTCCACATCGCCGCCCCGGAACCGTCGTCAGTCGGACTGTCCGGATTGCTGGCATCCCAGGCTTTCGCCGAGGGACAGAAGAAGATTGCCGGACGGTTTTCACCCCCGCACTTGTACGCGAACATGCTGCCGTGCTTCGGTGTGGTGGCCGCCAGATTCCCGAGCAGACCGATCTGGGGCAGCAGACCGAGCCCGACATTGTCATATCCTTTCGTGGTTGACCAGAAGGCGGTTTCGCGGCTTTCCGTTCCGGAACCGTCAAAATAGGTGCGCGCCAGCGGAAGCTGATCACGAAAATCCATCGAATACTGGAGAACGGATTGAACGATCTGCTTCTCCTGAGAAACACATTTGATCTGCTTGGCTTTGTCCCGGGCACGGTTAAGCGCCGGAAGCAGCATCGATGCGAGAATGGCGATGATCGCAATCACGACGAGGAGTTCGATCAGTGTGAAGGTTCGTTTCATAATGTCACCTCATGGTTTGGAAATGATCTTTCCCTACAAAAGTTTCTTTTCAAAAGTAAACTGTTACTCTACATAATTATGATGTAACAATATGAAAAAAACAAGTAGAAAACAATAAAGGAAATCACTTTTTCCAGGAAACATTAAGGTAACATCGGGAAAAATCAGGAAACATGCATTTTCAGAAGAGCTGCCCTCCACCGGCTTCCGATCGAATCGCCGAAGTCGCAAACAAAAAAAACCGCCGCTCATTCCAGCGACGGTTCCGATTGCAGAAAACTGGTAGCGGGTCCAGGATTCGAACCAGGGACCTGCGGATTATGATTCCGACGCTCTAACCAACTGAGCTAACCCGCCACACCACTTAAAATAAACCATTTTCCCGGTTTTACAAGTTCAAGTGGGAAAAATTCCTGAAAAAAATCCCCGATTCTCCGCCATGCCCCCCGGAAGAAACACGCGGCACTTCGGAAATTCATTCAACCTTTGACGCCTCCAAGCATGATTCCCTTGACCAATTGCTTCTGCATCAGTACGAAGATGAGAATCATCGGCAGCACGCTCATCGTCACCGCCGCCATCAGCAGATTGGTCTGCTGCCCCTGACTGGAACTGAAGGCGAGCATCCCGATCGGAAGAGTGTATTTATCCGGACTCTTCATCAACACCAGCGGCCAGAAGAGATTGTTGTAGCTGGCAATGAACGTGAAGATCGTCAGCGTCACCAGCGCCGGACGCGACAACGGCAGAACCACATCCCAGAACAACTGCCATTTGGTCGCACCGTCGATTTCGGCCGCCTCATCAAGCGATTTGGGAATGTTCATCATGAACTGCCGCATCAGAAACGTCCCGAACGCCGAAAACGCACTCGGCAGAATCAATCCGACATAGGAATCCACCAGGTGCAGCCGGATCATATTTTGATAATTCGGAATCATCATCACCAGCCCCGGCAGCATCATCGTCGCCAGATAAAGGAAGAAAATCTTGTCGCGCCCCTTCCACTCCAGCCGCGAAAAACTGTACGCCGCCATGCTGCTGGTCAATACCTGCAGAAACGTCACCCACGCCGCCACGAAAATCGAGTTCCAATACCAGCGACCGAAGAGAATCCCACGCATGTTGAAGACTTCCACGTAATTATACCACTGGCACACTTCCGGCAGCCAGCTGTCGAGTTCAACCTCTTCCAACAGCTTCAAGCTGGCCAGAATCATCCAGGTGAACGGCAGCACCAGCAGCACCGCCAGCAACGTCAACCCGAAATTCAATATCAGCAATTTGGTGAAATTGCCGAAGAAACGGTTGTTTTCACGCATGATTTTCCCCCCTCGCCTATTCGTTGGTGTAACGGTTGCCGAATTTCCAGTTGAACATCGTCACCAGAAACACCAGCATGAAAAGCAGCCACGACACCGCGGACGCATATCCGAGCCGCCCCGTGCCGAACCCCTGATTGTAAATGTAATACGCCAGCGTCGTCGTCGAGCCCGCAGGCCCCCCGTCGGTCATCGCCCGCGCCATCTCGAATCCACCCTGAAGACCGCCGATCACCGCCATGATCATGATGAAGAACGTCACGTTGGCAAGCTGCGGCCAGGTGATGTTCCAGAATCTCTGCCACGGCGAAGCGCCGTCGATGTCGGCAGCTTCGTACAACTCCTGCGGCACTCCGGACAGTCCCGCCAGATAGAGCAGCATGTTGTTCGATCCGATCGCCCCCCAGAATCCCATCAGCATCAACGCCGGTTTCGCCCAGTAGTAATCCGCCAGCCATTGCGGCGGCGTCAGCCCGTCCGGCAGCGGCTGCGCATCCGGCAGACCCGAACTTAATACCATCGACGGCAACACCCAGAAGACCGCCGTCATGCCGATCAGAATGAAATTCCCCACCATCGCAGTTCCGTCGACGATCGTCGAATCTCCGATGCCGCGGTCCGCCACCGAACCGTAGGCGCGCCCCCGCACAAAACACCGGATGAACAATCCCCAGCCGCAAAGCAGGAACGCTCCGCATATCCCCCAGAGCCAGAAGGGCGTGACATTTCCCATCGTCGCCTGCCGGACCCCGTTTTCCCAGCTGCATAACGCATTCCAGGCCGGCGTGCACCATTTCGGGGCAAAAATCAGCGGCAGCGACAGAAGAATCATCCCGAGCAGCACGCTCAGATTTCCGCTCTCGCCATCGCGCCACAGCCGCAGCTTTCGCCGCACCATCCACAGGAAAAACACGCCGACAGCCACCAGCAATGCCACACCGAAGAAACGACATCCCGGCGCAAGTTCAATCGCAATCGGCGTAAGCCCGTCCAGAACCGGACGGAGCGCGTTGTTGATCGGCCCGGTGTTGGGCGCGTACAACTTCTTCCAGAGGATGTAGGTTGCCACCCCCGCGGTGAAATACGGGAAATAAAACAGCGTCCGGTAGATCGTCTTCCCGCCGATTGAACCGACGATGAACACTCCGCCGACCAGCGACACCATCAGCATCGTCATCGCGGATGCGCCCATCCCGAGACAGAGCAGAATCGCCAGCGACACGGTCAAAACCGCCGTCAGAATCAACATCGTCCAGACCCGCCGCATACCGTTGCCCTTGAATTCCAGATTGAGCAGCAGCGCCGCTCCGAGGCTGCCGGCCACTCCGAACGGCAAACCGATCATCAGAAAGAAGGTGTTCCCGAGATAACGGCCGAAATCCGGCTCCTGAAAAAGCTTGATGAAGTTGTCGAGCCCGACGAACCGGATCTCCTCGAACCGGAAATAATTATGCATTTCCAGATTCCAGTCCGTGAACGCCATGTAAACGCTCATCAGCA
>CALXNS010000118.1 GCA_944389815.1 uncultured Victivallis sp.
GCACATCGAATGGCATTGACAAAAAAACGCCCCCCTCCCCGAAGCGGAAGAGGAAAGGCGTTGAATTGAGTTTTCGCGTCCCCCCGAACCGGCCATTCCCGCGATACGGCGGAAACCCCTGTCCGGAGAACGAACGGCGATGGAAAATTACCGATATTTCGGCAGCATGTCGCCATGCGCCTTGATGAGATCGTCGCACATTTTGACGATGTCGTCGATCGAAAGTTCGGCACTGGTGTGCGGATCGAGCATCGCCGCCTGATAGATGTGCTCCTTCCGGCGCGAAAGCGCGGCGCGGATCGTCAGCAGCTGAACGTTGATGTTCGTCATGTTCAACGATGCGCACTGCAGCGGCAGTTCACCGACGTGGGTTCCCTGCACGCCGTTCCCGTCGACCAGGCAGGGAACTTCGACGATCGCGTCGTAGGGCAGATTGGTGATGAAACCGTTGTTGAGGACGTTTCCGCCGATCTGATACGGCTTGTTCGTGACGATCGCCTCCATGATGCCGGAACCGTATTCCCGTGAAAGAGTATGGGAAAGATGCGGATCGCTGGAAAGTTCGGCGTACTGCTTCTTCCAGTCGTTGATCTGATTGATACAGCGCCGCGGATATTCATCGAGCGGAATGTTGTACTCCTCGATGAGTTCCGGATAATTCTTCTTGATCCAGTAGGGCATGTATTCGGCGTTGTGTTCGCTCGACTCGGTCACGTAATAACCGAAACGGCGCATGATCTCAATGCGGATCATGTTCCCGGACTTATCCTTGATGTCGGCCTTGCGCCACTCCTTGATCTTCTTGTCGGCGAGTTTCTTGATCTCAGGATAGAGATCCTTGCCGTTCTCGGTGATCGAAAGCAGCCATGCCATGTGATTGATTCCGGCGATGTGAGCGCGGATGTTGCGGGCGCGTTCCTCGTTCCACTCCATGCCGAGCGTGGTCAGCAACGACTCGACGCAGACCTGCACCGAATGGCAGAGACCGACGGTCTTCACGCCGGTCGCGTGCAGCATCGCCCCCGTGAGCATCGCCATCGGGTTGGTGTAGTTCAGGAACCAGGCGTTCGGCGCGACCTCCTCGATGTCATGCGCGAAGTCGAGCATCACCGGAATCGTGCGCAGCGCACGGAAAATCCCGCCGATGCCGAGCGTGTCGGCGATGGTCTGACGCAGACCGTATTTCTTCGGAATTTCAAAATCGATCACCGTCGAGGGTTCATAACCGCCGACCTGAATCGCGTTCACCACGAAATCCGCACCGCGCAGCGCCGCCTTGCGCGAACGTTCACCGAGGTGGGTGGTGATCGTCGCACGCCCCTGATTGATGTTGTTGTTGAGCGTGTTCAGGATGAAGGCGGACTCCTTGAGCCGTTCTCCATCGATGTCGTACAGCGCGAAATGCGAATCGCGCAGCGCCTCGCGGCACATGCAGTCGCCCAATACATTCCGGACGAAAACCGTGCTGCCGGCTCCCATAAACGTGATCTTGGCCATGACATTCTCCGTTTTGCGCCGTCCGCCGATGCGTTTTCATGCGGTCGGGCGGCTGGTTGATTTTCCGGGACACGATTCTAAAATACTTCACCCAATCCGGAAAGTAAATGCGAATCTTATGCTATTCATGGTAATTTTGTGCTGTTTTTCAAAGAAGAGCCGTTTGACAAATCGTCAACGGCGCCCTACATTGGGAAAGAGTGATTTTTTGCAATGCCGCCGGCGGAAACAGGAAAGGATTTTTCAGGATGGAAGAACCATTGCCGTTTGCGGAATATTCCCCGTTCTTCGCCGAACGCACCGAACGGCTGCACGCCATGCTCACCAATTGCGGTCATTGCCGGACGTTCGATCACAATTACTCCTGGGACGGATTGAAGCGCGGCAGCCGCGAACTGGTGATCTGGCAGTACACGCTCTCCGGCATGGGCAAACTGCGGTTCGGCGAAAATGAATACCTGATTCCTCCCGGGCGGGGCATGCTGTTGATCGTGCCGGAAAACCACTGTTACTTTCTGCCGGAGGGAACCCCGTACTGGGAATTTCTCTACGTGAGCGTCCACGGTTCGGAAATGGTCCGGCTCGCGTCGGAATTCCGCCGCCGTCACGGGTTTCTGCATGAATTCTCCCTCGAATCCCCCACGGTCGCGGCCGCACGACAGCTCCTGCGGCGCTGTCACGAACACGCAATCACCAACCGTTACGCCGCCAGCGCCGAAGCATATCGCTTCATGATGGCGCTCCTGGAGGAGCCCGCCGCAAATTCGGGCGGCGGCGATGAACAATTCCTCCGCAAGGTGCACGCCTACTGCATGAAACACCTTGACCAGCCGATTTCCGTCAACGATCTTGCCGAAGCGGTCAAGTGCAGCCGGTGGCATTTCACGCGCCGCTTTCAGGCGGCGGAAGGGCGTTCGCCGCACGAATTCATCACCGAATTGAAGATGCGTCTCGCGGTGCGGCTGCTGCAGACGAGCGCGGGGTCAGTCAAAGAGGTGGCCGCGGCCTGCGGTTATGAAGACACCAGTTATTTCTGCAAGGTTTTCCGGAAATTTTACGGCACCACCCCTGCCGGGTTCCGCGACCGCCGTCAGGAAAGTTGATTTCCCTCCCTCCGGCGCCGCTGCCGCCAGAGCCAGTATGCCGCGGGAGACGAAAATCCCAGTTCGAAGGCGATCTCCTTTTGCTTCAAACCGTGACGGGCGGCCCGTTCCGCGTAGTCGAGCCGCACCTGATTGATGTATTCACCGATGGAAATTCCGGTCGCGGCGCGGAAACGGTGCGACAGGTGGGAGCGGCTGTAACCGAAGATCCTCTCCAGTTCGGCCAGCGAACAGTCCGCGCCGTTGCGCTGCCGGATGCACGATTTCAACGCCGCCGCCATTCCTTTTTCGCGTCCGCCTTCGGATTCGTCTTCCGGGGGGCGCAGCGCTGCGGCGATTTCAAGCAAAATTAAATGGAAGAAGAGCCGCATCCGTTCCGGGGCACCGCCGTCATGCGCTTCGGCAAGCTTGTAATACAGCGCCGCATATTCGTGCGAGACTCCGCCGGGATGCCGCGTCGAAAACGACCCGTCCGGACAGTTGCGGAAAAACGCATAATAAATTCCATCCGGGTGCACGGAAAACCACAATTGACAGCAGACGCCGTCGCCGTCACCGCCATCTGTCCGTTTTCCTGAACCCGGATTCCGGAAGCCGTATTGATGGGGAATCCAGCTGTCGATCCGGCAGAACGTCCCCGGCATCAGCGTCAGATGTTCGCCGTTGAGAAAATAATCGCACGTTCCGGAGAGCACAAAGAGGCATTCGCAGAATGGATGCCGTTCCACGCGCACCCCCTCCGGCGCCGGATCGACCGCCACCGCCTCCCGGGGGGCATACATTACGACGATGCCGCCGCGCAGAACCTTCTCCCACTCCTCATGCAGTGCCATTGCCTCCACCTTCTGTGCACGATTGATCTATTTTTTACCGTTTCAAGCAATTGGATTCCCGTCCGATTGGAGTATACTATACAAGAGAATCAGAAAACTTCAACCTTGAAAGGAGGAATCTCCGGATGCGTGAACTTTTCTTTTATGACGCCATGTGCGCGGCAGGAATGCCGCTTCACGGCGGAAACGTCGCCGCGACGCCGGAAGCGCTGCTTGCGGAGATGGATTATTACGGGATCGACCGCGCCCTGGTGCGCCACGTCAATCTCGACGCTGCGGGAGCGGTTCTCTCCAACCGCGTTCTGGCCGATTTTCTCCGGAGTGACTCCAGCGGCCGGCTCCGCGGCGTCTGGTGCATTCTGCCGGAACAGTGCGATGAACTGCCCGGACCGGACGAATTCTTCCGCGACATGAAGCAAAACCGCATCGGCGCAATCACCTTGTCCCCCTTCGCCCACCGCTGGATTCCCTGCCGCGAGACGATCGGAAAAATCATGGATGCCGCCGCCGAACGGCATATTCCCGTGCTGCTCGACGCCTTCACCGGAAAATGGAACGAACTGTACAACTTCGTGCGGATGTTTCCGCGCAACATCACCTTCGCGATGGATCGCAGCAAACACGGCCCCGACCGGCTGCTTCGACCGCTGCTGGAAAATTTTGAGAATTTCCATTACGTCATCTCCTGTCACTGGGTTCCGGAGGGAATCCGCGATCTTGCGGAGCGCTACGGCGCTCATCGTCTCCTGTACGGCAGCGATTATCCCTTTTTCAGTCACGGTTCGATGATGCTGCCGCTCAAGCAGAGCGCACTGCCGGAAGCCGACATCGCCCGCATCGCCGGAGGAAACCTCAACCAACTGCTGGAGGAAGCGCAATTATGAGCATCTGGGAAGAACACCCTCTCGCCCGCGCCTTCTGGAACAACGGCTCCGCCGGAATTCCGATTTACGACATGCACGGTCACATGGGAACGCTCAACACGATCTATTTCGCCCGCGCGGAAGCCGCAGCGATGGTGGCGCACCTCAAACGCATCGGCGTGAAGCATCTGACTTTTTCGCACCATTATGCGCTTTTCGAACCGTCGTTCCGCAACAGTCGCGTTCACGAAATCTGCCGGGAATTTCCGGATATTCTCCGCATGTACGTGGCAATCAATCCACATTATCCGGACCACATCCGGGAGGATCTCGCGCAATTCGATGCGTGGGCGCCTTTCGCCGTCGGCTTGAAACTGCTCCCGGATTACCACGCCACTCCCGCGTGCGATCCGAAATACGAATACGCCCTCGCCTTCGCCGAAGAACGCCGTTTGCCGGTGCTCTGTCACACGTGGGGACACTCTCAAAACAACGGGTTTCCACAATTGATGAAGATCGTCGTCAAATATCCCCACATCACGTTTTTCATCGCCCATTGTCTCTTCGGCGACTGGGAGGGCGCGGCGCGGCTCGTGCATGAATCGCCCGGCAACGTCTACCTCGAACTGACCGCCGTCCCCGGCGAACGCGACGTTCTGGAAAACTTGACCGCCGCGGTCGGCTCCGAACGGTTGATTTTCGGCACCGATCTGCCGTGGTTCGACGAATATCAGGCCGTAGGCGGAGTGCTCTCGGCGAAGATCACGGAGAACGACATGCGCAACATCTTCTATGCCAACGTGGAACGAATCCTGGGAAAGGAGTGGTGATCTCATGCGGCAACTGAAAGTCGGCATTCAGCTCTACACGATCCGCGAAGCATTGGAGCGCGATTTCAAATCCGCCCTGCGGCAACTCGCTTCCGTCGGCTGCGACGGGGTCGAATTCGCGTGGAATTTCGGCGGCATGGAACCGGAGGAGCTCGCGTCTTTCCTGAAGGAATGCGGCCTTCACGCCTGCGGTATGCACGTTTCGCCGGAAGAGCTGCAGAATCCTGATGCGAAGGCGTTCGCCTACGCCCGGGCGTTGAAGGTGCGTTACGTGACCTTCAGTTGCTGCGGCGAATATCCGGCCATTCTGGAAGATACCATCGCCGCGTGCGCCGCCGCCGGGCGCGCCGCCGCGGCGAACGATTTGATCTTCACCTATCACAATCACGCCTGTGAACTTGCACGCTGTCCCGATGGAACTGCCGCGCTCGACGCGCTTTACCGCGCAACAAACCCCGCCGAGGTTAAGGCGGAACTCGACGTCTACTGGATCGCCCGCGCCGGATGTGATCCATTGGAATACATCCGCCGTTACGCCGACCGCCTCCCGCAGCTCCACATGAAGGACATGGATCCGGCCGACGGTTCGTTCATCGAACTCGGGCGCGGCTGCGTCGATCTGAAAAGCTGTGTCGACGCCGCGCGCATTTCGCCGGGCTGCGAATGGCTGATCTATGAACAGGACGTCTGCCGGCGACCGCAGCTGGAGTGCGCGCTTGAGAGCATCGCGTATCTCAGGCAATTGTTGAAATAGCCCCCTCCCCCCACTACACAACACACGTACCCTCAGAAGAGAAGAATGGAAAGGAAATCATTTCATGTTCGGAATCGGAGAAGCTGAAATCAATGCCGTGGCGGATACCATCCGCCGGGGAATCCTGACCCGTTTTCAGGGCGGAACCGAGGGATATCTGGCCCGTTCGGAACGGGCGCTCGCGGAAAAGACCGGAGTCAAACACGCACTGATGGTCAATTCCGGCACCAGCGCCCTGATGTGCGCAATGGTCGCACTCGGCATCGGCAAAGGCGACGAAGTGCTCATTTCCGCCTACACGTGGATTTCGACGCCGCTTGCGCCAATGCTGCTGCAGGCGATCCCGAAACTCGTGGAAGTCGATGAATCGCTCACGATGGATCCCGATGATCTGGAACGCAAAATTACGCCGCGCACCCGCGCAATCGTGGTCATCCACATGGCCAACCGCCCCTGCGACATGGCCCGGATCATGGCCGTCGCCGAACGGCACGGCATTCCGGTGGTCGAAGACGCCTGTCAGGCCGTGGGCGGAGTTTACCGGGGACGGCGGCTCGGTTCGATCGGCAGAATCGGCTGCTTCAGCTTCAACAATTACAAAAACATCTCCTGCGGCGAAGGCGGCGCAATTCTGACCGACGACGATGAACTTTTCGACCGCGCCCGGCTCTGGCACGATGCCGGAACGTTCGTACAGGATTACGATGCGCCGGTGAAGATTCCGTTTTTCGCCGGGCAGGATTACCGCGCCTCCGAGATCGAGGGCGCATTGATCTGGGAACAGCTTAAACGGCTCGATCCGGGACTTGCCATGCTCCGGGAACGCGTGAAGCTGGCGACCGACGTCATTCAGCAGGAAGGGAAATACCAAATTGCGCCGCACCGCGATCCGGAGAGCGCCGCCTCGCTGGCGATTCAATTTGAAACGCCGGAGGAGTTCGCCCGTGTCGCGGCGAAGAAAAACTGGAAAAACATTCACGATACCGCCGGGCGTCACGTCTACACCAACTGGACGCCGCTCGTGGAGAAACGCACCTATCGTGACGACATCAACCCCTTCCTCACGGAAGCGGGTCGAAATGCCAGTTTCGACGCCGACGCCGCGCCGCGCACGCTCGACATCCTCAAACGGACGATGTACGTCGATGTGCCGTGGGACGCGCCGCTCGCGGAAATTGAACGCATGATGCGCGATCTGTAATCCGATTTCACTAACGTCATCATCTTCCGCATCTGTTCAGCGCCGCACATCAAACGGCACTGAATCGGTGCGGAAGCTTTTTTTACGCTCCGCACCCGGTTCCGGCGACGGGGAAATTCCGGTAGGTTCCCGAACCGAAGCGGTCGAGGTCGGCACCAAGAATCACCATTCCGCCGGGGCGCAGTTCGCGACCTGCGTCCCACACGCGGTGAAACGCCCGGCGTACGGAGTTGTCCGCCGGACAGCGCGAACGGTCGTCGTCCATCCGCCCGAAAATGAAGAAAATACCGCACGCGGGATCGACGCCGCCGGGATAAAGATAGAGTTCACGCTGGAATTTCGCAAGATTCGAATCCGGAAGCTCGGTCTGCCAGTCGGGGTTGAGAATCCAGGAGTTGCAGACGAATGCGCGCACCTCGCGCCGGAAATATCTGCGGAAAAACTCCACCGCCTCGCGGAACGACGCTTCCGCCCGTTCCAACGTCATGTTCCCTCCCCCCGGAATATGCACGTCGACAACCAGATCGTGCGCGGCAACCGCCGGAAGGAAACGCGCGGCGTCAAGTTCAATTACTTCACGCCGAACCCGCCCCGAAGCGGGATCGACCACGTGTCCCCGCAACCGTCCACCGACGTCGGAGAACTCCATTTTCACCGCGCCGGGCGTTCCGGGCCGGGCGATGAATTCCTCCGCGTCGATCCACCACTCCGGATCGGCGAAGAGCACCGTCCGTCCGGTCGAAATCTCCCGGTAGAGCGGCAGCGCCCAGCAGGGCGGATGATGGAGCTGGAATTCGAAGCGTCCGATCCGGAAGAGTTCTCCGTCGACGCTGTGCCGCAGCCAGAAGGTCTGCGAGAGACATTGCCCCAGGCGCCCCTCGTGCCCGGATTGATAAATCCGCACCGTTCCGCCGATCCAGCCGAGCGGTCCTGCCGCGTAATGCGCCGGAATGCCGAGTTCGGCATAACGGCGTTCGACCAGCGGCACGGCGCCGAGCGAAATCAACAGTGCCGGCATTCCGGCGGCTTCCCCGAGCAGCGCCGCCGGTTCAGGCAGATTCCCGGCGTAGAAGATGCCGCGTTCAAGATAGGAAGTGCAAAAGAGCCAGTTGCAGTACGCGCAGAGCGCCGGAGAACGCATTGCCGCTGCGTGCACTTTTATTGTCAGGCGGTCAAGTTCATCAAGTTCCGCATCCGGCAGTCCGAGACCGTCGCGGTAACGGCGGAAGAATTCCGGCGTGAGAAATTCCGGCACCGTCTCCAGTGCGGCGTCATCCGTCCAGCGCGGACGGATTCGTTCGATTTCTTCCGGAGAAAATTGCAGATCGCGACCGAGTTTCTCAAGTTTCATGATTTTGTTTCCTGTTTTTTCAAACCGCCTCTTGAATAATTCAGAAAAAGTGATATCTTTTAAACTTGTTGCTTGTAGATTCTGAAAATGGAATTTCAATTGAATTTGTTTTAATATAATTCTGAAAGTGGAGTTGTGCAAAATGAAAAAGGATGTTCATCCCAAATACGGTGACGCGATCGTCAGTTGCGCCTGCGGCGAAGTCTGGCACATCAAATCGACCCGCCCGGAATTCAAGGTGGGTATCTGCGCCAAATGTCACCCGTTCTTCACCGGCAAGCAGAAGTTCGTCGACACGGCGGGCCGTATCGATAAATTCAACCGCCGCTACAAGAAGCAGGGCTGATTTTTTCGTAACGTTTTTTCCCGGCCTGTCCGAAGCGCGGCTTCGTACGGGCCTTTTTTTTGATCTTTTTGAGGCGAAACACCATCATGGTACCGGAAGACATCGCCGGATACATCGACAATCTGCGGAGCCGTTTCTCCGAACTGGAAACGGCGCTGTCCGATCCCGCGCTCTACGCCAGAGTCGACGAATGCCGCAAAATCACCCAGGAACACCGCAAACTTGAAACCTTGTTCCGCAACTTCGACGACTGGAAACACGCCCTTCAGGAGATCGCCGACAACCACGAAATGCAGAACGGCGAAACCGATCCCGAACTGCGGGAACTCATCGAAGAGGATATCGCCGCGCAACGCGAACGCGCCGCGAAACTCGAAAATGAAATCCAGATCTCGCTCCTGCCGCCCGATCCGAATGACGAAAAGAACATCATCGTCGAAATCAAACCCGCCGCCGGCGGCGACGAAGCCGCGCTCTTCGCCGGAGAACTTTTCCGCGCCTATTGCCGCTTCGCCGAAAAACAGGGGTGGAAAATCGAACTCCTCGATCAGAGCGACACCGATCTCGGCGGAATCAAAAACGTTTCGTTCTCCCTCTCCGGGCTGGACGTCTATTCCCGGATGAAATACGAGAGCGGCGTCCACCGCGTCCAGCGCGTCCCGGAAACCGAAGCCGGCGGACGAATTCATACCTCCACCGTCACCGTCGCGGTCATGCCCGAAGCGTGCGAAGTGGAAATCGACGTCAAACCCGAGGAGCTGCGCTTCGACGTCTTCCGTTCCAGCGGCCCCGGCGGCCAATGTGTCAACACCACCGATTCGGCGGTGCGGGTAACGCACATTCCAACCGGGCTGTCCGTCGCCAGTCAGCAGGAGAAATCACAGCATCGCAACAAGGAGATCGCGTTGCGGATCCTCTTCGCCCGACTGCTCGAACATAAGCAGCGCGAAGAAGCCGACCGGCAGGCCGCCGACAAACGTTCCCAGGTCGGCACCGGCGACCGCAGCGAACGGATCCGCACCTACAATTTTCCGCAGAACCGCGTCACCGATCACCGGTTCAACGTCAGCACCTTCGATCTGCCGAAACTCATGGAGGGTGACTTCGAACTCATCCTCGATCAGATCCTGCCGATCGTCTGCGCTCAGAGGCTCGACGAACTGCGCAAGAGCGGCGCAAAATAAATCATTTTTCGCGCCATTGAGCCGACACGCAAAACCGGATGTCACCGCCTCTTCAATTGCGATGACATCCGGTCTTTTCCTGTCCATTCCCCTTGACATTGGAATGGATCGATCTTCCGAGCGAAAAATCTATTCGACAGCGGCCTCTTCTTCCGCGTCCTCCATCAAACTGCGGAAACCGTCGATTCCTTCGGCCACCGCCCAGGCGACCTTGTTCTGGCGCTCCTCCGAACCGATCGCCTCCTCCTCGCCGGGTTCCGACACAAATCCCGCCTCGATCAGCGCTCCGGGACACTCCGAAAGAACGATCACGCGGAAACGGGCGAACTTCATCCCCCGGTCAGGTCCGCCGGTCACCGCATTCATCCGGCTTTGAATGTTGCGCGCCAGATTGACGTTCGCCGGGTCGAATGCATTCCCCGGACGCGGCCCGGTCGCCTTGCCGCCGTTATCGTGGGTACTGTCCGCCCCGGCTGGAGTGACAGCGTAGGTCTCCACGCCGGTCGCTCTGGATTTGCCGCCGACCGCATTGTGGTGAACCGAAACGAATACATCCGCCCCGACGGCGGCGGCCATTTTCCCGCGCTCGTCCAATGAGAGCTGACGATCGTCCTCGCGGGTCATCTTCACCTCGAACCCGCGCCGTTCGAGTTCCGAACGAATCTTGAGCGCCAGCGCCAGATTCAGATCCTTTTCCTTATATTTGCTTCCGACGGCGCCGCTGTCTTTGCCGCCGTGCCCCGGATCGAGCAGCACCACGCGTACCGGGCGCTTCGCGCCGACATAGCCGTCCAACAGCGGTCGAATGACTTTTTCGACGTCAAGTCGCGAGACGCGAAGTTCGCCGTCCTCGTCAAGTTTCGGCGCATTCAACAACCAGATCACGTCGCCGTTGAGCAGGGCACGGCGATTCCCCGGCGTCAGGTGAAGCGTACCGTAACGTCCGGCCAGCACGGTCGTCTTTTCCTGCGCAACGGTGTCGTAACCGAGCGAATCGACCGCGATGCCGTATTCATTTTCATCCATGGACTGCCGGAACAATCCGCACCCCGGCAGCGCCAGAAACGCGGCCGCCGACATCGCAAAGGCAAGAAGAATTGTGTGCTTCATGGTAAAAAAACATCCTCCATTTTCATTGATCGAGCCAAACTCTCATAACCTCTCATGCGCCCCATCCATATCCGGGACAGGCTCCGCTTACGCCTTCCGCCCGACCCGCGCGAGCGTGTACTGCACCGGAGAAGGTTTCTCCCGGTTGGTCCAATCCTCACGGTTCATATCGTCCACCGCATCGAAGAGCGCGAAGCAGGCGTCACGATAATCGATTTTCCCGAGTTCGGCAATCAACCGGATCGCCCGGTCGATCAATTTCTTGTTGGAAATATCCACCCAGCTCATCCAGTTGCCCGCCACGCGCCCCATTTTCACCATCGTCCCGGTGGAAACCGTATTGAGCACAAGTTTGACGGCCATGTGATCCATCAAGGCCAGCGGCGTCCGTTCTGTTCCGCTTGAAATCACCACCTTCCGATGCACCGGGAACGGAGCCGATACTGCTTCATACGCGGCAAGAAACGCAACATTCCCCGGAGCATCGGCAACCATTATCGCCACGGCGGCATCGTTGTCCGATGCGCAACGATCCGGAGCCGGCTCCTTTCCGACTTCCATTTTGTAGAGCGCCTCAATGCCGATCCGGGGGGGATTCGAAGCGATTCGTTCGCCGGATCCCATCGCAAGATAATCCTCCCGCGTCCACTCCAGACAGCGCGGGGCACGGTGCAGCATCCGCGCCCAGGTGCCGGCGGTGTCGTTGCGCGGATCCTTGACGAACGCCCACGACGCGGAGCTTTTCCGGTCGTCATTCCTCCGGAAGGGCGGCAGCATGAAGGTGGGAGATCGTTCGGTCGTATCCGTGAAGATATCCAGCAGGAAATCTCCGGCAAAATAGGTGATCTTGCCGCGGCCGCGGTAGGTTTTCTCTTCAAAATCGATCCAGTCGGCGATCATGCCGACGGATTCTTCTGATTCAAGATGATCGAGAACGCGCTCGAATTCCGCGGCGAAATCGATCGGTTCCTCCCCCGTCACCAGGCGCGCAAGAATCATCTCCAGAAGCGCACCGCCGACCAATTGCTCGCTGGTAGTCGCCTGCATCCGGGTGGAACCGGCGATCGCCATCGGCCCGCAGCAGAGATCGAGCACCGTAACGGCAGGATTGGTAATCACTTCGCGGCAGCGAACCAGCCGTTCACGGAGCAATTCGGCCGGATTGTTGAACATCAGAAACGCCGCCATGCCGCGATCGACTGCTTCCTTGAGCGTGCCGATCACCGAACTGGTCTCTCCGCCCTCGGTAATGGCAACGATCATATCGCCGGAGCCGAGGTTCAATTCATCGACCTGACGGCGACCGAAACTCTGGTAATCCTCAAAGAATTCAACCGAACGGATCAGCGCATAGTCGCCGCCGGTCATGATGCTGCAGACTGAATCCGCGTACCGCTGATCGACTCCCTTTCCGGCGAAATATTCCCGCCACATCGATTCAAGCAGAATGCTCAAACGCCCGGTCGCCCCGCAGCCGGAGAAGACGATCCGTCCGCCGTTTTGCACCACGCGGCACCCGGTTTCGACCATCCGTTTAAACTCTGCGGAAGAAAACACCCGCCGCGCCATTTTCAGGACTTCACGGTCGGCGCACTGAAGATTGCGCACCCCCGCCGCAGTCGATCGCGCGAACTCCGCATCGAGGTGGCGCGTCAGGGGATTGGATTGTTCGGTAGGAAGAAAACCGAGATGAAATTCGGTTTCGTTGTCGAGAAAATTCTGCGCCTCGCGGCGGACTTCTTCGGTCATCATTTGTCTTCACCTTTTTCCTGAATATTCCAGAGCATCAGAGAATATACTCCTTACGCTCATTTTTGCAAGAATCTCTCTTACTTGAATTCGAAGAGATTGAACTCCTGCGGATTCTTCCCGCTGCCGATGCCGTCGCCCCAGTGCAGATAACCACCGCGACCGCTGCCGTCATTGGAATTGACCAGGAGCGAAAACGCCAGACCGGAACCGGGTTTCAGCTCCGGAAGCTTCAACTCGGCCGCATCGAGCGTGATCCGGTAAAAACTCCGCTCCTTTTCCCTCCGGAATTCCACATGAGAGTCTTTCAGCAAGCCGATTCTCCCGCCGGGCAGCGCAGAGTAGGCAAAGCAAACTGGCCCCGCCACGCTGTCCCCCACGCCGATTTCGGCAAAATCGCCACCGGAAACTTCTCCGTTCCGCAGCGGAGAAAACGCCAGCTGAATCGAATCGAACATCCAGAGTTTTTCCGGAGCATCCGCGCGGCAATGAACCGGATCTTCCACCTCCGCCTCGATCACCAGCGCATCCGGACGGTAACCGGCCCGGAATTTCGCCTTGACATCCGCCGCCTTGACCGTCACGGCAAACCAGCTGAATGGAGAAAGCTCAATCCACGATGCCGCATCAAGCCGATTCTCGACCGGCACATCCGCCTGCTGCCAGCGCCTCCCGGTCAGTGAAAGAGTCATCGGAGCAAGCTTGTTGTCGCGCTCTTCGATCGCTAGCTCGACGCCGTCACGCTCCTTCAATGCGCCGGAAAGGTCGAACGTAAACTCAACTTGCTTCACAGCTCCGGATTCCAGACGAATTTTCCCCGGCGCCTCAAGCAGCCGCACCCCCTCCGGAATCTGCGCGGTCAATTCGAGCGTCTCCGCCGCTGCGGTCAGATTCCGAACCGTAACCGGCAGCGGGAAATTCACCACCTTCGCCGCGGGCACCTGATTGACCGCAGCGGAATTGCTCACCAGTCCCAACGCTCCGGTGTCGATCGAACCGAGTATGACCGGCGCCCCCGAAGTGAAATAATTCCGCTCCGGAATCCACTCCGTACGAAGATAACGAAATCCGGTTGCGCCCCGGTTGTTCGCCAGCAGCACCGGTTCGCGGGAAACGATCACGATCTTCCCGTCCCGGATCGCCCAGGGTTTGCCGTTTTCCGCGGCGAGGAGTTCCGCGCCTGCGGGGACCTTCAACACCTGGGCGCTGGAGTTGTCGGCAAACGTGATCCTTTCGGATGTAAAGTAACGGTCGATTTCCGGAAACGCGCCGAGGTCGTTGCGGCTTCCGAGGTAATAAACCTCCTCCGCACGCTCCATCCCGCGTGCCGCTTCCGGCCCGTAATGCAGCGAAAACGGCGGATTCGGCAGATTCAGAAATAACCGATCGATCTCCGCCGGCAGCACTTCCGTAAGCGACGCCCATTCATCGCCACGAATCCGCACCGAAAGCCGGAAAGCGGATGCCGGACCATCATAAAGCGCACTGTAACGTGAAATTCCCGTCCGCCCGATGTTGCACGGCGACGCAGGAAACAAATACGCACGCGACGTCACCGCCCGGGGACGAGCCACGTAATCTTCCTCCGCACGCTTCGCCCAGGCCATGCCTTCCGGATAACGGTTGTAACTGTGATTGCGCCACCAGTCGATCGGCTGAAGTTCAAAACCGAAAAAGAGAAATCCTTTCACCCCCAGAGAACTCAACCCCTCGGTCAGCAGTCGCAATTCCGCCTCATCCCGGAAAAATCTGACGTCGTCGTTGCCGATTGCCGCGCTGTGACCGAGTTCCGTACCGACCTTCCACACCGTGTGCGGAGAAGCATCCGCCGCCGCCCGGGTCGCACCGCCGTTGTTCTCCTGCGGAAGCCCCTGGTTGAGATACACTTCAAATCCGGCGCCGTCCACGCCGCAATAGAGCGTCGAAACGTGCAGCGGCGAACCGTAGGCGCCGACGTTTTTGTCGACCACCGGCACGTTGACCATCGATTTGAGATAGCGGGCGAATTCATCCACATAACAAGAGTACGTGCTTCGAATCATCTCATTGTAATCGAAATGCATCCGGCTCTTTTTCAATCCCGCCCGAAAAACGTTTCCAGTTTCCGGATCGAGCAGCAGCAATTCATCCCCGAGCCGCTGCGGAACCAGTCGCGATGCGGTGTCGAAATCAATCCCGCTTTCGACATCCCAGGCTGCCGAGAGCGCTGCGGAAGTCTGATAACGCTTTCTGAGCCAGGCGGCAAAATCGGCATTGATCTCCGGCGTATGCTGCCGGAGATTTTCCGTGTCGAGCAGCATGTGCGTTTCATTCATGACCGGATCAATGAAATAACGGAAATTCGGCCCCCATTCGATCGAACCGATCCATTTTTGCGTTTCCCGCAACCGGCGGCGAATGTCTGGATTCCAGAAATTGAAATGCGTCATCTTGGCGGAAATTTTCGGAATCACCAGAAAACGCGTCCCTTCGGCAACCGGCAACTCCACCGAAACGCGGACGCCGCGCAGCCGGCTCAGGTCTTTCCCGGAATCCAGATCAAAGATTTGTTCGCGTTCGGCATTTCCCTCCGTGTCATCATGCGGAACGAAAATGCAGTTCCGCTGCGCCCCGACTTCCGGCAGCAGCAGAAAACCAACTGCCTTGAGCTCTTTCGGAAAATTCAATTCGAGCCGGCCGCCGCGGTAGATTCCCCGCGTAAGCTGATCCTTGCGCAGAAAAAACGATTCGATGAAAAGCCCTTCCGGAACATCGTATCCGGCCGAATACTGCATGCCGTATTCAATATCGTTTTTCTCCATCAGGTCGATGAAGTATTGAAGCTGATGAAGCCGGCCGCGACCGCTGTTGAAATACACGTCGTTCAAACCGCCGGAACGAATCTCTTCAAGGACGCCGAGATCGTATTCGAGCTGTTCACGGGTGCCGCCGGAAATGAATTTCGGACACCACATGCCGCCGACGGGAAAATAAGGACGGCCGTCAAGAATGTATTCCGAATTCCGGTTTATGTACCAGGGGTGCGTCGTTCCAAACCGATCAGAGAAAATGCCGTAATTCATCGGCTTCGGCAGCGATTTCTCCTTTCCGGGAAACGTGATGCTCAGCCCCATCCGGCCGGATCCCGCCGTCCCCGGTGAAACCATGACCTCCAGTTCGCAATCGCGTCCGGCAAACATCTTCTCCCACGCTGCGGGAATCGGTATGGAGACGTTCTTTTCGCCGGCACGGAACGCCTTCTGCGCCGTATCGTACAATTTGCCGTCACAAAAGAGCCACACCTGAAGAATTCCAGCCACCGGCGCCGCCACTTCGGCCTCGATCTCCCTGGCGGCCTTCAACAACGCACGCTCCAGGGACGGCGAATCCGTCGCCTCCGCTCCGCCGCCGATCCGAAACGGAACGGACGCAAACGCCTGTCCGGTTACAGGATCGCACAACTCCATCCGATATTTTCCGCCGCTGCCGAGAAATTCCGGCAGCGGAAGCTCCAGTTGATTGACTCCCTTCTTCGGCATCACGACCCGCCTGGCTGTGTTCGCCAACGGAAAATCTCCGATCATCGCCCGCACCAGAATCGGTGAATCGCTCTGCGCGGTGAATTCGACTCCGCACCGTTTTCCCGATTCCGGCGTTCCGGTCAGACGAAAATTGGAAACGTCGAACGTTCCGGCGATGTGAGAACTTTCCGCTTTCAGAGATTTTATCAGAACTCCGGGATTGACGTTTCTCCCCTTCGGGATGCACAAATCAATCCGCTGCAGGGGAAACACCATCTCGGTCCAGTGCGGATCGGTCTCCCGGGAAGGCCAGCTTGCGGCCCACGGGGTATTCCGCAGATCGACCTTCAAAAGCTGTGTGCCTGCGGCCAACGGTAATGCGCCGGTCTGAAACGTTCGCGAATTGCCGTCCACTACCCGCAGTGTCATTTGCATCGGTTCCGCAAGCTCCAGCGTCCAGGAAAGGAAACGCGGAAACGGCGGCATCTCGCCGAAATACAACGCCGCCACATAAGCGCCGCCGCCGGAAAAATCCCCTTCAAGCCGAATACCTTTTCCCGTAACCGAAATTTTTCCCTTCGCCCCCGGAAACTCACCACCGTCGGAAAACCCCCAGCCCCGGAGCGACGTCCCGTCAGACAACAATATCTCCCGCTCCGCGGAAAATGAAAACAGCGCCGGGAACAACCACAGCAACAACACCGCCAACAGCAGCCGCCATCTCATAACGGAACTCCCGCAATCATCTCAAAGCTGATTCAAATTGATGTCGAGAAACTTCGCCCCGACGCCCTGGAAGTTCGTCCGCACCTCGTCAAGCTGCACCGACCGGGCAGAACCATCAGCCACCGCCACGTTGGCCCGATTGCCGTGCCGGAAGTGGAGTCGCAGATTCACACCGTCCGGGCTGAGCGTGTAACACTGTTCCTTGTAGGTCGTCGGCCACGCACTGTCGCCGAAGGTGATGAACCGCCCCGGTTCCGGATAATTCGCAACTTGCGTGTAACGCCACGGCGCGGCGGTCGTCCCCCAGAGCCGATCAAGTTTTTTCGTATTTTCCTCCACCCAGCGATAGCCATGGCCACCGTAAGTGAAGCTCCAGCTCGGATCATGTTCCATGTCAACCGGTTCAAATTCATAACTGCCGCAGCGCAGCTCCTCTCCACTCGTCGCGTAATTCAACTCGATCCACACCCGCCCCCACGGATGGGCGACCTCATCCTGGTAGAGCATCCAACCCTTGTAATCACCCATATACATCGTATTGGTCGTGTTGACCTGCTTGAGATTGTTGATGCAGCTGATCGTCCGGGCACGTTCCCGCGCCTGGTTCAGCGCAGGAAGCAGCATCGCAGCCAGAATGGCAATGATCGCAATAACAACTAAAAGTTCTATCAATGTAAAATGACGTCTTCTTCTCACGCTTCCGCCCTCCTTTATTGTTCCTGATTCATCCATTTTAATTCAAACAATGCGGTATCGGGCGCGGCAAACGAATATTCCACGCATCCCTCTTCCACGTCGAACCTCTTTCCCGAATAGAGCTCCGTCACCGCCGCGACCCCCTCCGGAAAACGCAGTTTCCACACCCCGCCGCACGCCGTGTGGAAACAGGCCAGACGGCGGTTCGCAAACACCGGTTCCGCCGCGTCGATCCAGATCGTCACGCCGGCTTCCAACGCCAGTCGTTTAAGCTGTGCCGGAGTTGCCGCGTCGTAGTTCCGGGCATAAACGGAATTCCACTCCGCCATCGCACGACCCACCACGCCGCCACCTCCCGCACCGAACCGGTGCCCGGTTAATTCTTCCATCCGGGCAACGTCAATCGTTTCGCCGTCGCTCAAACCGGCGCCGTAGAGCCAGAAAACCGTGCGGCCGGCGCGGAATACGAATTTTTCCAGAATTTCCCGTTTCGCGGATGTCACTTCATAGAGCGATGGAACAATCAGGAGTTTATAGCGGCGAAATTCTCCAGTTTCCGCGAGCGCGGCAATGTCGTTGAACGAAATCACATCGAACGGCGCCCCGACGGCATTGAGAGAATTACGCACATTCCGGTGGATCTTTGCCGTGATCTCCTCCGAGGAGTCGTCCAGATAACAGATACTTGCCGGATCGACCACCAGCGCGATTTCCGCGAGACTCTCTTCGTCTCCTTCGGAATATTTCTTCCAGAGTTCGCGCATGACGCGCAGATTCTCGAACACCGCCTCGCTCTGATAATATCCCCCCCACATGTCGAACCACCACAACGACGTGTGCTTGATCAGCGACAACGCCATTTCACGCCGCATGCCGATGATGTCCTCATTTTCATCCTTCCAGTGGAAGAATTCCAGCTTGACCACATCGGTGAGGTTCGCGTTGAAGCAGTGCGTCCGCTGGTCGCATTCGTGCAGATAATTTTTCCCGTAGCGCCGGATCGTGCCGTCGGGAATCATGAAACCGCCGCCCGCGCCCATTTGCCGATGGCTGTAAGTACCCGGACTGATCAGAAAATCAACCGCTCCGTCGGCCAGAAGCCGTTCATAGGCGAGGTGCCCGCTTCTGACCAGACGGTTGGAGGTCAGCTCCAGAATGTAACCGTAGAAAACCCCGATTTCGACACCGGTACGGATCAACGACCGCGCCAGACGCGCGAAATGCACGATTCCATCGACGATCAGATCCGACGTGAAACGCCAGTAATTCAACGCTTCCGCATCCACAGCCGGATCGCGCAACAATTCATCAAAAGAGGCATGGTTGCGCACGGAACGCTGCGGTACGTCGACCGGAACACTCCAGTTGTGGCGGCGACAGTATTCGGCATAACGATGGTATTTTTCCGGTGAATCTCCACCGTCGGAATAATCCATCCATTCATCCGTGTAACCGCAGGCGAGCACATAAGCGCAAATGCGGTCATCATAATTTTCCTCCAGATATCCGATGATCGCACGCAGATACGCCTCCGTCGCCTCGCCCCAGCGCGAGGAGGCGAGCGCCTCCGACAAATTGGTGAAGCTGTCGCAATTTTCCCCCGCAAGCTGACGCTGCAGCCACAGCGGCGAATTCAAATCGAGCATCGCAATAAGTTCGGCATTCGGGTTCGCCGACAGAATGTCGTTGATCTGGCGCTCCACCGGCGTGAAATCATAATTGTCGAACCAGAGCCAGTTCGACGGATATTTGCTGTACGGTTCGCCGAGCGAATTGGCGCTGTTGCCCGGGAAAAACGCGACCTGGTCGATGCCGATCTGACCGAATTTTCGAATCGTCTCCAATTCCGGCCAGAATGAACGGTAGGCGAAAAATTTACGGTGCGTCATATCAATGTGATTCCCTCTTTTTCCTGCTTCATTCATTTGCGCGCGTTTCCCCCGTCAACCGGGAAAGAGCCCGTCGGGCGGTTCGAGATTCGCCCGGATTTCCGCGCAGCACTCGGCAACGGCCCGTACCGCAAAATCCGCCTCCGGTTCCGTCGCCACACCGAACCCGATCGTCGCGGGCGGGTATTTCCGCGTCAACACCAGTCCTCCCGCGATCCAGAGCTTCTGCATGCGGCTGTGGAATTTGACTGTGCCGGCCTTTCGAAGACGGTCGAGTTCCTGGAAAAAATCTTCCATCGACGTGAAGTTTTCCGGCACACCGATCTCGCCGACGATCCGTTCGCGTTCCTTCCGGTCGGCCGCAGCCAGCAGCAGCCGTTCGGTTGCGTTTTCCGCGTAATTCCAGTGCCGCGGATAATTGACCAGCGTCCGCACCGAAATCCCCGGCGTATAACCGCAGTAGTAGATCAGATACCGCCGATCGCAATGCACAACCGACAAATTCACCAGTGCGTGAATCCGGTCGGACAATTTCTTCATCGGCTCACGCGCTCCCGCCACCAGCGAGTTGAAAAGCGAGTGGCGGCAAGAATACGTCGTCAGGTTCGGGCCGGTCACATAATTGCCCCGCCGGGACAATTGCATCAGATAGCCCCGCTCGCACAACGTCTGCATCATACGGACACAACTGCTCACATTGATCTGAAGTTCCGCGGCCACCTGCGACGGCGTCACCGGAAGACCGCCCGCCGCGGATACATATTCAAGAATATCCAGGCCTTTGTTCAATGTTTTCATTTTATCGCTTTTATTGCTATATTTGCAATATGTATTTCTATTTTCGCAAATATTATATAAAAAAACGATAAAATGTCAAGAGTCAGTAGAAATTTTTCTGAAAAAAATCATGTTTTTTCCGTTTCCGGAACGCTCCCGCAGGAGGATGTTTTTTGCCCGGCAATTTCCAGTGAAACGGTTGAAAATCGGCGAAACGAACAGTATATTCGTTGGTGAAAAAATTTAAACCATCCGAATACGTTTTTACCTCTTAACGCAGTTTATTGAAGAAAGGAGCCGCCATGAGCAGTTGCAGTTCCGAGAATATCCATCCCGCATCCACGGTCGTCAACGTCCGCGATTTCGGAGCCGCCGGCGACGGCGTGAGTGACGACAGCGCCGCCATTCAGCGGGCGCTCTTCGCCGGAGCGCGCCGCGTAATCATCCCGGACGGCGCCTACCGGATCTGCAATACGTTGCGCATCCCCTCCGACACCGCGATCGAAGCGACTCCCGATGCCCGCATCTTCTCCTGCGGCGAAACCCCGAAAAAACGCGGCGATTTCCTGCTCACCAACAGCGACCACCTTCACGGCAATGAAAACATCGCCATCACCGGCGGCGTCTGGGACGGCAACAATCAGGGCAGATGCAACGTCAAGGACCCGGATCTCTTCAACCCGGAGGCGTGGTCCGGAACCGTGCTCAACTTCTACAACGTGCGCAATCTGCGGCTCGAACACCTCATCATCGCCAATTCAGTCGTCTACAACACCCGTTTCTGCCGCGTGGAAAACTTCATTCTCCGCGACATCGGTTTCCGCAGCGACGTACCCGCCCACAATCAGGACGGACTGCACTTCAACGGCTTCGTCCGCAACGGCTTGATCGAGGAGATTCACGCGATCACCCCCGGCCAGACCAACGACGACCTCCTGGCGCTCAACGCCGACGACAGCACCGCGCGGCTGGAGAATTTCGACATCGAATGCGGCCCGATCGAAAATCTCACCATCCGAAACGTTTCGGCGGAAAACTGTCACACCGCAATCCGGCTTCTCAGCGTCACTTCACCGATCCGCAACATCATCATCGAAAACCTGACCGCCGGCTGTCGCTGTTACGCGCTCAACATGGACGCGGCGCGCTACTGCCGCACGCCGCTCTTCCGGAACGAAGATTTCCCGGAAGGCGTCGGCTGCATCGAAAACGTCGTCATCGATCATCTGACCGTCTGGAGAACCGCGCAGATGGCCGCGTCGCTGATCTGCTGCGAAAGCAATGCGCGCAATTTCCTGGTCCGCGATTTCCGCCGCGACCTGGCAAAAGACACCCACCCGGACAATCCGACCTTCAAGGCAGCCAATTTGCACGAAATGAAAATCCGCACCGACGACAACATCGTTTCCGTGAGCGGCCCCGGTGCGGAATATGTCCTCAACACTCCGTTTTCGGAGCTCGAATTGAACGGGCCAGTTCGCTGACCAGCGCTTCCGGATCCCCCGATTCCTGCGCACCGACGAAGGCCGATCCGACCACCACGCCGTCGGCTTCGGCGGCCACCGCCGAAGCCGTCCGCCCCGAACCGATGCCGAATCCGGCCACCACCGGGACCGGAGAGAGACTCCGGATGCGGCGCAGTTCCTCCGGGAGAAGGGATTCCACTCCCTCCCGAACTCCGGTCACCCCCCGGACGCAGACGAAATACGCAAATCCACTCGCCGACTCCAGAATCCGCGCCGCCCGTTCCGGTGGCGTGGTCGGCGCAAGCAATGCAATGAGGTGCAGACCGTGCGCCCGGCACGGCGCGGCCAGCTCTTCACGTTCCTCCAGCGGCAGATCCACGGCGAGAATGCCGTCAACGCCGATCCTCTGAAGTTCGGCGCACAACGCTTCCAGACCGTAATGGAACATCACATTCATGTAACTGAAGAGGATGATTCCCGTTTCCGGATGGCGTTTCCGGAAACGTTCCGCAAGTTCGAGCACCCCGGGAAGCGTGCAGCCCGCTTCGATCGCCCGCCGCCCGGCGTCGGCGATCACCGGCCCGTCGGCCATCGGATCCGAAAACGGGACGCCCAGTTCAATGATGTCCGCTCCGGCGGAGACCGCCTTTTCCAGCGCCTCCTCGCACGCCGGAAACGACGGGAACCCCGCCACGGTGAAAATGACCAGCGCCCGGCGGTTCCCGCGGCGGCAACGATGAAAGATTTCAGCAATTCGATCCATTTTTCCGGGATTCCTTATAAGTTCTGATGTTGTCCATGTCTTTGTCGCCCCGGCCGGAGAGGTTGACGATGATGTTCTCCTCCGGGGAGTATTCCGCCGCGCACTTGACGGCGTAGGCGACCGCGTGCGAACTTTCGAGCGCCGGAATGATCCCTTCCAGATGCGCGAGCAGATCGAAGGCCGCCACCGCCTCCTCGTCATCGGCGACGTGGTAGACCGCCCGGTGGCAGTCGGCAAGAAAACAATGTTCCGGCCCGACACCGGGATAATCGAGTCCGGCGGAAACCGAATATGTATCGATGACCTGCCCGTTTTCATCCTGCAGCAGATAGGTTTTCGCCCCGTGGAGAATCCCGATCCGGCCGCCGTTGATGCTGGCGGCGTGACGTCCGGTCGCGATTCCGGCGCCGCCGGCTTCGACGCCGGAAAGTTTCACGTCGGGGTCGTTCTCGAATCCGGCGAAGATCCCGATCGCATTGCTGCCGCCGCCGACGCAGGCGATCACTTCCCGCGGCAGTCGCCCCTCGTGTTCAAGAATCTGTTGCCGCGCCTCCCGCCCGATCACCGACTGAAAATCGCGCACGATTCCCGGATACGGATACGGTCCCGCCGCCGTGCCGATTACGTAGAAGGTGTCATCACAACGCGCAGTCCACACCCGGATCGCTTCATTCATCGCATCCTTGAGCGTCGCCCCGCCGTCGGTGACGGAAACGACCCGCGCGCCCAGCGCATGCATGCGTTCGACGTTCGGCGCCTGACGCGCCACATCGACCGCTCCCATGTACACGTCACACTCCATGCCGAAGAGCGCCGCGACCGTGGCGGTGGCAACCCCGTGCATCCCGGCTCCGGTTTCGGCGATCAGCCGTTTTTTGCCCATGCGCCGGGCGAGCAGCGCCTGGCCGAGCGCGTTGTTGATTTTATGCGCGCCGGTATGATTGAGATCTTCGCGTTTGAGGTAGATTTTCGCTCCACGGCAATATTCGCTCAGACGACGCGCGAAATAGAGCGGCGTCTCGCGCCCGACGTAATCGCGCAGCAGTCCGGCGTATTCCCGCTGGAACGCCGGATCGGAAGCCGCCTCCCGATAGGCGCTTTCCAGTTCCGTCAGCGCCGGCATCAAAGTTTCCGCGACGTACTGGCCGCCGTAGATGCCGAAATGTCGATCGAATTTCATGATTTCACACTCCTGATGATTTGAAGAATTTTTTCAATGGATTTCACTCCGTAACTTGATTCAGAACCGCCGGCGACGTCCAGTCCGACGAATTTCCCGGCACGCGCCGCCGCCGCGGCATTTTCCGGCGTGATGCCGCCGGCAAGCATGACCGGACGCCGTTCCGCGAGCTTCGCCGCCAGCTCCCAGTCGCAGGTTCGCCCGGATCCCCCGCAGGACGAATCCGCGACAATCCGCGCCGCCGGATAGGCGGCCGCCTCCTCCACGTCACGCATCGACGCGAGATGGAACGCCCGCCACACCTCCACGCCGCGAATCGAACGCGCCAATTCCGGCGGTTCTCCGCCGTGAAGCTGGATGACGTCCGGGCGGTATGTTTCGATCAACGTTTGAATTCGTTCCAGTTCCATCCCGGCGACGACGAACACGCTCTTCACTCCGGCGGGGACGCTCAGGCGCAACTCCGGCGACGTGCGGCGCTTCGAACCCGGCACCAGCACGAATCCCAGAAAATCCCCCCCCGCCGCTGCGGCGGCAACGACATCCTCCGCACGGGTGAACCCGCAGATTTTAACTTCACAACTCATTTGCCGTTTCCGCACAATTTCCGTAACGTCTCCCCGGGCCGGGCAGAACGCATCAACGTTTCTCCGATCAGAAATCCCCGCGCGCCCGCCCGGCGCAGAACGGCGATCTCCGCCGCAGAGGAAATCGCACTCTCCGCCACCGCGATCTTTTCCTTCGGAATCCGTTCGATCAGCGCGGCCGAGTTCTCCAGCGACTCGGAAAAATCCTGAAGATTCCGGGCGTTCACGCCGATCATCGGAATCGATACCGACGACGACAACGCCAGCAACCGGTCGAGTTCCGCAGCGGAATGTGCTTCGCAAAGCACCTCAAGTCCGATTTCTCCGGCGAGACGGGCCAGCGATTCGAGTTGGGCATCCTCCAGCGCCGCGGCAATCAGCAGCACCGCCGACGCGCCGAGATATTTCGCTTCAAGAATTTGATACGGGTCAACGATGAAATCCTTCCGGAGCAGCGGAATATCCACCGTTCCGGCAACCATGCGCAGATATTCCGGCGAACCGTGAAAATAATGTTCCTCCGTCAACACCGAAAGCCCCGCCGCGCCGTTTTCTTCCAGTTCCAGCGCCAGCTCCGCCACCGGAAAATCCGCCCGGATCACCCCGCGCGACGGCGACGCCGATTTGAGTTCGGCAATCACCCGCACGCCGGGACGACTCAACGATTGCGCCAGCGACGGACGCGCCGGAACGGCGGATGCGCGCCGTTCAAGTTCGGAAATCGGAACGATTCGCTTCCGTTCCTCCAACGCACTCCGGGTGCGCGAAATAATCGCTTCAAGAATATTGCTGTTCATGACCGGCTCGCCTCGATTAAAAGTTCCAGTTTCTCCAGCGCCCGCCCCGATTCGATCGACTCTTTCGCAAGTTCAATCCCTTCCTTGAGCGTTCCGCACCCCCCGCCGACCAGCACCGCCGCCCCGGCATTGAGCAGTACGGCGGCCCGCGGCGCACCGTGGTCGCGGTTCTCCAGAATCGCCCGGCAGATGGCGGCGTTGACCGGCGGTTCCCCGCCGGCGATCTCCGAGGGATCATAAACCGTACCGAGCAGCAGTTCCGGATACAATTCGTAACACCGGATTTCACCGTTGCGCAGTTCGGCGACCCGGGTCGGCGCGCAGCAGCTGATTTCATCAAGCCCGTCTTCCCCGTGCACGACCAGCGCGTGAACAAGTCCGAGTTCGCGCAACGTCTCGGCATAGAGTTCAGTCAACCCTGCATCGTAGACTCCGGCGACCATCCGCCGCACCCCGGCCGGATTGGAAAGCGGCCCGAGCAGATTGAAGATCGTGCGTATCCCGAGTTCGCGCCGCATCACCGCCGCCCCGCCGAGCACCGGATGCAGTTTCCGGGCGAAGAGGAACCCGATTCCATGCTCCTGAATGCAGTGTTCCATCCGCCCCGGAGCGGCGTCGAGTTCGAATCCGAGTTCGGCGAGCACATCCGCCGAACCGCATTTGCCCGAGACGGCGCAATTGCCGTGTTTGGCCACGCAAATCCCCGCTCCGGCAGCGACCAGCGCCGAAACTGTGGAGATGTTGAATGAGATCCCGCCGTCACCGCCGGTGCCGACGATGTCCACGGCCTCCCGTCCGCCGCAATCGATGAAACACGCCCGGCGCCGCAGCAGCCGCGCTCCACCGACCAGTTCGGAAACGCTCTCGCCCTTCATTCGCATCGCCGCGAGCACCGCGCCCGCCTGGTAACAGGACGAGCCCGCGCCCGCAACGAGCAGATCGAGCAGTTCGGCGGTCTCCTCGCTGGATAAATCCCGCCGGTCGAGCAATTTTTCCAGAAAACGCCTCAGCATGCCGCACCTCCCCGCTTCCGGCGGACGGCGGACACCATCCGCAGGAAATTCGCCAGCTGACCGCGGCCGTTGGCCGTCAGAATCGATTCGGGATGGTACTGAATGCCTTCGATCGGCAATGTCCGATGGCGGACTCCCATGATTTCCCCATCCTCGCTGCGGCAGCTGACCTCCAGTTCCGGCGGAAGCGACGCCTCCTCCAGCGCCAGCGAATGGTACCGCACCGCCTTGAACGGCGACCGGATCCCTTCAAACAATCCGCGCCCGTCATGGGTGATTTCGGAAATTTTGCCGTGCATCAGCTTCCTGGCATGAACCACCTTCGCACCGAAGGCCGCGCCGATCCCCTGGTGTCCGAGGCAGACGCCGAGCATCGGGATGCCGGCCGCCGCCGCCGCGACGATCAATTCCGGCATGATGCCGGCCCGTTCGGGACGCCCCGGCCCGGGCGAGAGCACGATCGCCTCCGGTCGGAGCGCCAGCGCGTCATCGACGGAAAGATCCCGGTTGCGCACGATCTTCAACTCCGCCTCCAGCGAATAGAAGAGGTGAGCCAGATTGTAGGTAAAGGAATCGTAATTGTCCAGCAGAAGAATCATTTGAAATTTCCCCCGTTTTATCTGTTTTATTTTCAGAAATTCAGATCATTTGCCGCCAGTTCGAGCGCCCGGAAGAGAGCGCCGGCCTTGTTCTTCGTTTCCTGGTACTCCATGTACGGGTCGGAATCGGCGACGATTCCGGCCCCGGCCTGCACATGAATCATCCCGTCGCGCAATTCAAGCGTGCGGATCGTGATCGCCAGATCCATGTTGCCGTCGTAACTTAAGTACCCGACCGCACCGCCGTACACTCCGCGCGGCCCGTCCTCGATCTCCCGGATCAACTCCATCGCCCGGATCTTCGGCGCCCCGGAGAGCGTCCCGGCGGGAAAGGTCGCCGCCACCAGATCGAAGGCGTCGCAATCTTCGCGCAGTTCCGCCTCGACGTCGCTGACCAGATGCATCACATGCGAATAACGTTCGACCACCATGAAATTCTTCACCTGAACGCTGCCCGGCAGCGCCGTGCGTCCGAGATCGTTGCGTCCGAGATCGACCAGCATCAGATGTTCGGCACGCTCCTTCGGATCGCGCAACAGTTCATCGGCCATCGTCCGGTCGCTGCGGGCGTCGCGGCCGCGCGGCCGGGTCCCGGCGATCGGGCGCAATGAAGAACGGCCGTTCTCCAGTTTCACCATCGTCTCCGGCGAAGAACCGATCAACGTGACCCCGGCAAGTTTGAGGAAGAAAAGATAGGGCGACGGATTGACGAAACGCAGCGCACGATAAAGTTGAAATGCCGAACTCGCACACGGCGCGCTGAAGCGCTGCGAAAGCACGATCTGAATCGCCTCGCCGTCGCGGATATATCCGCGTGCGGTTTCCACCATCGCCCGGAAACGTTCCGGGGAAATCTCCGGTTCCAGCGGCTGCTGAACCGTCCGGGATGGAATTGATTCGACAATCTTCGCCTCATCCGCCGACCGGAGACGTTCTTCGAGACGGCCGATTCGCGCAACCGCGTCCTGGTAGGCCGACTTGAGATCGGCGTATTCCGCCGTATGCGAACAGACGATCAATTTGAGCGTATGGCGCAGATTGTCGAAGGCGATGATTTCATCGACCAGGAGAAAGGCGCAGTCGGGCGTCGCAACCGCCGCCTTCGGCTCCGGCAGAACTTCGAACATCCGCACCGCCTCGAACCCGAGAAATCCAACCGCGCCCCCGGGAAGCGGCGGAAGATCCGGATCCGCGGCGAAGGTCCCGCCGAGCAATTCGCGCAACGCATGAAGCGGACATCCGTCATGCGTCAATTTGCGCCGCTGTGCGGGTTCCTTTTCCCGCCTCTCCCCGAGCGGGGCATAAAACGCCCGGCCGTCTTCCACGGTGAAAATCCCGCGCGGATTGACCCCGAGAAACGAATAACGTCCGAAGCGCTCTCCGCCTTCGACGCTCTCGAAGAGGAAGACATTCTCATCCTCGCGGAAACGGCGCAGTACGGAAACCGGCGTTTCCATGTCCGCCGGAAACTCCCCGTACACGGGAACGATCCGGCCCTGTTTCGCCAATTCTTCAAATCGGCTCAATGTGGTCTTCAACATTCTCTCTCTCCCTTTGCTTCTTCTCCACTCAAACAAAAAACCCCGCCCGGAAACGCCGGGCGGGGCAAAAAAAAATGACGGAAGAATCCAATTGATTCAATCCGTCTCAACCTGCAATATCAAATTACGAAAAAAAGAACAACCCGGCCTCGACGGTAATCACCGCCAACGCCAGAAACCGATGGAATTGTTCATAAAATTTTTCATAATGCTTATTAAAATAGCCCGTCTTTTTACATTTTCAAGCACTCTCGCATAAAATTTTTCAAAAATATGATAATTTTATCTTTTTAAGCTCAAAAAGCATTCAAACATTAGCGTAACATATTTGACTGTATCCCGAATCAGACGAATAAAAAACATTTGTTTATACATTTATTATTTGACATTGAACCCAATAGAGAGTATATTGTTTATATACGTGTCCGGTAATTTGCGGCGCACAGCAGCACTCCGGATGGCGTGATGAATCTGATTTCAAGGGAAAGGGTTAACTGATTCCTCCCTGCCGGAGAGCGGAAGAGGAATGTGTTTTTACGTCTTTAATGTTAGTTTCTGGTTATGCACTGCCACTCTGACATTTTCAGAAGGCTTTTTCTGAAAATGCTGTTTGAATCATTCCGGTGCTGTCGATTTCACGCGTATAAACAAAGGAAACGGGCGGTCGATTTAAGCGGTTTTTCGTCTGGGAATGTGTAACGGAACAAGGTGATTTGAAACGCAACAAGCCAGACTGAAACTTTACGGAAAGGGAATTCCAGCAAAATGAACGCGTGTTTTCTCGGGCTCGGGTACATTGGTTTGCCGACCTCCATCATCGCAGCCCAGAGCGGGATCAACGTAACCGGAGTCGACATCAACGCCCGGGTCGTGGAAATGACCAATCAGGGAATCATCCATATTGTGGAGCCCGGATTGCAGGAGTTGTGCAAAAAAGTCGTTGAGGAAGGCCGGCTTCACGCCAGTACCACCCCGGTGGAGAGCGATGCCTATTTCATCGTGGTGCCGACGCCCTTCAAAGGCAACCATGAACCGGACATCTCCTACGTCGAAGCCGCCACCCGATCCGTCGTGCCGTTGCTGAAAGCCGGAGACCTTTTCGTCATCGAATCGACCTCGCCGGTCGGTACGACGGAAAAAATGGCCGATCTGATTCATTCGCTCCGTCCGGAATTGAAGGACAAACTCCATATCGCCTATTGCCCGGAACGGGTTCTGCCCGGCAACGTGATTCACGAGCTCATTCATAATGATCGCGTCATCGGCGGCATCACGCCGGAAGCCACGGATGCGGCGATTGCATTTTATTCCCATTTTGTCAAAGGCCGGCTCCACCGCACCAATGCCCGGACGGCGGAGATGTGCAAATTGACGGAGAACTCCTCCCGCGATATGCAGATCGCCTTCGCGAATGAACTTTCTCTGATCTGCGACAAGGCCGGCATCGACGTCTGGGAACTCATCCGCCTTGCCAACAAACACCCGCGTGTCAATATTCTCTGGCCGGGATGCGGCGTCGGCGGTCACTGCATCGCGGTCGACCCCTATTTCCTCACCGCGGCCTTCCCGGAGGAAGCGCAATTGATCGCCAAATCGCGGGAGATCAACAATCACAAAGCGGTCTGGTGCGGAAATAAAGTCATTGCCGCCATCAAGGAGTTTCAGAAGAAGAACCATCGCGATCCCGTCGTGGCCATGATGGGACTCGCGTTCAAACCCAATATCGACGATCTCCGGGAAGCGCCGGCGAAATTGATCGTTTCACAGGTCATGCCGTTCTGCAATCCCTCCAATCTGCTGATCGTCGAGCCGAATGTCAAAGAGCACAAGGTCTTCAAACTGACCGATTATCGTGAAGCATTCGAGCGGGCCGACATCGTAGTCTACCTTGTCGCACATGATCCCTTCAAAACATTGCCGGCCAACTCGGACAAAATCGTCCTCGACTTCTGCGGACTTCATAAGGGCTGAAACCGATGAAGAAAAAGGTCATGCTGGTTTTCGGCACTCGCCCGGAAGCAATCAAGATGGCTCCGCTGGTCAAGGCATTCCAGCAGCACCCGGAACAATTTGAAACAGAGGTCTGCGTCACCGGGCAGCATCGGGAAATGCTCGATCAGGTGCTTCACCTTTTTGAAATCACCCCGGATTATGATTTGAACATCATGAAAGCCGGGCAGGACTTATACGATGTGACAAGCCGTGTTCTCCTGGGAATGCGCGATGTTCTGCAGAAATCGAATCCGGACATTGTCCTGGTTCACGGAGACACCACCACTTCAACCGCGGCGGCGCTTGCGGCATTTTACCGCCAGATTCCCGTCGGTCACGTCGAAGCGGGGCTGAGGACTCATAATATTTACAGTCCGTGGCCGGAGGAGATGAACCGGCAACTTACGGGCAGGCTTGCAAGTTATCACTTTGCCCCGACGGAACTGAGCAGAAAAAATCTGCTTTCCGAGGGAGTCGCCGAGAAAAAGATCGTCGTAACCGGAAATACCGTCATCGATGCGCTGCATTGGGTGACGGAAAAACTGCACACCTCGGAAACGATGCGCGCCCAACAGGATCGGTTTCTGGCGGGCGCCGGATACGATCCGTCCCGGCTCGATGCGGGAACCGGTCGGAGACTGGTGCTGATCACCGGTCACCGACGGGAAAATTTCGGTGAGGGATTTCTGGAGATGTGCCGGGCGATCAAGGCGCTGAATGAAAAATACCCGGCGGTGGATTTCGTCTATCCCATGCATTTGAATCCGAACGTGCGCAAGCCGATCCGGGAAATTTTCGGGGAATCGCATCCGGAGAACATGTTTTTCTGCGAACCGCTGGATTATCTGCCGTTCGTTTATCTGATGGGCAAGAGTTATCTGGTGCTGACCGACAGCGGCGGCATCCAGGAGGAGGCGCCGGGACTGGGAAAACCGGTCCTGGTGATGCGCGACACGACCGAACGGCCGGAAGCGCTGGAGGCGGGAACGGTGAAGCTTGTCGGAACCGATTTCGACCGGATCGTCGGA
>CALXNS010000119.1 GCA_944389815.1 uncultured Victivallis sp.
CCTACGTCGGCGATAACCGCGGCTGTATGCCGGTTCATCAGAACTACTATGAATCCACGACCGCACCGTATGAGTGCAGCTGGCTCGTCAAAAACGGAGCCCCCGTCGGACTCGGTGCGGTGCTGGCCGCGGGATACCTCGGCGGCGGAGGCGGCAACATCTCCAACAGTGTCGGCGTCAACCGGCCGCGCATTCTCTATTGCCAGATGCTCGATTTTTCCAACGCCCGCAACGGCGGTGCCAGCTGGGAAACCCGCAGCAACGATGCCGATTATTATTATTTCCGCGATAATTACGGTACATTGGCATATTATTCCTACAACGATACGATGTCGCCGGCCATGTGCAAAGCCGCCGCCGGATTCACCCGCAGTTACGATCAGCTTCCCGGCACGATGACCATGGTCGCATGCGGTGCGATGTATTACAGTTTCAACTATCTTTCCGGGCTGCACTCCGGCGGACTGCCGGCACTGCATATTGCAGGAAATGTAAAAAATCACATGTTCTCCGAATTCAACTCCAGCGCCACCGACCTGGTCGGACGGGCGCGCAATGCCCTGCAGAGACTCGATGGTCGTAAGTAATTCGTCGAAAGGAACAATGTAAGATGAAAAACAAACTGCTCTATCTTGCCCTCATTCTCATTTTGAATGCTCCGCTTCCCGCGATGGAGGAATCTTCTTCCGAAATTCGTTCGCCTCGACTCCATGAAGCGGCGAAACGCAGCCAGCGGCTGGTCTTCATTCCGGAGCCCCCCGGTTCGGAAAAAGGAACGTGGCGCATCACCTGGGAAGGCGGAGAATCCATCGCGGAACTCCTCCTCCCGCACCCCATCAAGCTGCCGGCATTTGAGAAAACGCTCCGCATTGAAATGATCCTCCAATGCGAAGACGGCGCCGAGCTGCAATCCCTCGATCTCCGGCTGCTCGACGCCAAGGGGGAAGTGTGCATGTTCGTCAGCAGTCGGAAAGCAAACGATGACGGAACGCTCGCCGCAGTCTGGAAATTGACCCCGGAATCCACTCCGGCCGCATCGTGGGGGAAGAGTGTTGATAAAAAACTTGATCTGCCGGCCGGGATCACCAATTTCGCCTTCCGTCTGCGCGCGCCCGCCAGGGGCGATGTAACGATCAATGCGTTGCGGATCGCCGCCGATGAAGAGTGAATTTACGGAGTAGAAAATGATTTTTTTAAACAAAATATTTCCTGCAATGCTTTTCTTTTTCACGGCGGCGTACTCCCTCTCCGCCGTGCCGGTGGACCTGCTTCACTGCGAATTCAACCGCACCCCGGAAAGCGAAATCTCATATTCCGGAAATCCGGTAAAGGTCAGCCGAACCTCCGGCGGCTGGCATCTGACATTTCCCAAAATCGGCAGAACCGAAGCTTTCCAACTTCCGCACAGTTACTGGAAACGTCCCCGCCCGGAAGCAGTTGTGCTGCGGGCCGAGGCCTTGAAGGGACGTGCATTCGTCAAGATGAATCTCGTTGACGGCAACGGCCGGTTCTTCACCCCGCCGGGCCGCTGGATCGAACCGGGTTCCGACCGAATCGTATTCTCCGTCGACGGCATGGAACAGGGCAACGGCAGCTGCCGGTTCATGACGCTTCAGATCGATCCGGAATCTCCGGGAACCGAACTCCTCCTCAAACGGATCGATGTGGTTTTCGATCGACCTGATTCCGAAGCAATTCAGCTTACATTGGATCCCGGCGGCGCCTGGTCGCCGCTTTTTGAAGAAAAGCCGAAATTCATCCTGCGCAATGGCACGGCGCAACCAGTTCGCCGTCAGACGCAATTCACCTTCACCGCTCTGGATGGCGCAATTTACACCATATCCTCCGCCGTCAATCTCGCCGCCTACAGCGAGATGAAATTCGAACCGGAAAATCCACCGCCGCACCCCGGCGTCTGGTATGGCAGACCCGAGACCGACACTCAGCGATTGATGTTCAGCTGCATGCCGGAAAACGGCCTGGATTCTGTGGGGAATCCGGAATTCGAATTCGCGGTCGACAATCACTGGATCAATCCGGCGGTCATCGAAGCGATGCGCTTCATGGGTATCCGGGCGGTCCGAACCATCGTCGGCTGGGAACGGATTCAACCAAACTCCGCTGACGACTGGAATTTTCCGGTGTTCGACGCCCGACTGGAGGCACTGGAGAAGGCCGGGATCAAGATGCGCGAAACTCTGGTCTTCACCCCCCGATGGGCCGCAACCGACAATCCGGAAAACCGACCGTATCCACGCAACCGGAAACCGAAAATGGAAGCGTGGGAAAATTATGTCCGGGCCATGTTCGCGCATTACGGCACCCGGGTCGAATATTTCGAAATCTGGAACGAACCGGATCTGACCGGATTCGTCGATTTCCCGGTCGAAGATTACATCGAACTCTGTCGAGCCGCCCGCCGAATCGCCCGTGAAGTCAATCCGGAAATCAAAATCGCAAGCGGCGGCTTCGCCACATTGAACCCCGCCATCTGGGGCGCAGCCCACAGCCGTTTCCACGAAACGGTGTTGCAGCAGGCTGCCGATACCTTCGACATTCACAGTTACCATGAACATGGTTATTTCCCGCACTATCAGCGCATGGTCGACAATTATTTTCTGCCGCTGCGCAAACGCTGTAACATCACCCAGCCGTGGCTCGCGAGCGAAACGGCGATTCATTCCGCGCAGGGAACCGATCGCGCACAGGCCGACTGCCTCTTCAAGAAACTACTCTTCACCTGGGCGCGTGGCGGTTTCAGTTACACCTGGTACGGATTGTGCAACAACGGTTACGATCTCAATTACAGTGAAGACAATTTCGGAATCTTCGACCGATTCATGAATCCGAAATACATCTTCGGAGTTTACACCGCGCTGATCCGCGATTACCGCGAAGCGAAGTTTCTCCGGCAGATTTCGGCAGAAAACAATCCCTGGCTCTTCGCCTTTCAAACTCCCGGGCAGTTGCTGCTCGCAAACTGGAACAAAGATGCTGCAGACTCACTCCTCCTCTACGCGGCCCGCGGCAACGGCAGCACCGCAAACAAACTCGATCTGGAGGGCAATGCGTCAAAACTTCCCGCCGCGAATGGAGTTGCCCTCTTTCCGGTCGGGGCATCTGGCGCCACACTTGCGTGGAGCGGCGCGACTCAGATCGATGAGGTTTTCCCGGTGGCGGAAATTCAGCTTCCTGTGGCAATCTTCCGCAATCAATCCTCGGATGGAGTGCTGTTGCTGCGCAATCCGTGGCAGAAGCGCATCCACTATGAGGTCGCTCCCCGGATGATCAATGGAATGAAAATTTCCGGATTGCCGCAGAGTGGAGAACTCGCACCGGATCAGAAGCTCTCTCTGCCGTTCCAGTTGACCTGCGATGAAGCCGGTGAACTCAATCAATTGCAGCTTGACATCGACTTCGACCATCTCGGCGCATTGACGGCCGCCGTCCCGCTGCAGCCGGCCGCTGCGCTCCCCGATGCGCAATTCCAACGGCGGAAACCTGATTTCAAATTGAATTCCCGCACCCAGCTCGAAGGAAAATTTGAATTCGATCCCACGGTTGCCGCCACGCTCTGGCAGGGAGCCGACGACCTGAGTGCCGACATCTGGCTCGGCAGGAACGGCGACCATCTCGAATTGCGGGCAGAAGTCCGGGACAACCACCACTATCCGCCGCCGCAGAACAATCCTTCCATCTGGCTGGGCGACAGCGTTCAGTTCGCATTCGGGTTCCCGGGTCAGAATGGATACTTCGAACTCGGCGGCGGGCTTAATGCCGCCGGGAAACCGGTCACTGCGTGCTGGGTTGCCCCGGATGAATTTCAAACCGCGGCAGTGGGCCAGGCGCTGTCCGCTGAAATCGAACGCAGGAATGACCGGACCATTTATAGTTTCTCCATCCCGCTTAAGGAACTCGGTGTGACGAAAAATACGCTCCGGAACGGATTCAAGTTCAACATTCTCGTCAATGACAACGATGACGGCAACGATCGCAAATGCTTCCTCCGCCTCGCTCCGGGCATCGGTTCGAATCAGACGATGGAACATTCTCCGATGGTGGTCTGCCGTTAACTCAACCAATCACAGGGTACACTCGATGAAAACCAGATGGCTCAAGCCGGCAATGCCGCAGGATCCTCCGTATTTGTGTATTTTCCGCAACTGTTTCGATCTGGGAAAAACCACCCGGCTCGATTTCCGTTACAGCGCCGACGAGCGTTGCGTACTCTATTGCGACGGAGTTCCGCTTGCACGCGGGCCGGAACGCGGCACCCCGCAGCGCTGGTTCACCGGCAGAGTCGAGATAACCCTTCCGCCCGGCGAACATATCCTCACCGCGGCGCTTTATTGTTTCGGCCCGACGATGACCGCCTACGGGCAGATGTCGGTACGGCACGGATTTCTGCCACTATCCGACAACGGAGTGCTTGCGCCGTACTGGGAATATCAGTATGCGCCGGGATGCTGTTTTCTCAATACGTGGAACGACTGGGCCTCCTATCCGCACATTCTTACCGACGAAGATTTCAACTGGGAAATTTTCGCTGGTCGCGGCGGCATCTGGAGTGAACCTGAAACCTTCATCGACGAACGAACGCTCGCATCGCCTGAATTGCCCCCCATGCGGATGGAGGAAATCACAGATTATCAGCGTTGCGGTCCATTTTTTCTCTTCCCTGAATATGTCGTCGTTTACGGTGAATATGAATTTTCCGGCTACGGCGAAGTCCGGCTCCGCTGGATCGAACCCGGCTGCAATGCGGAGGAACTCGATGCCGATTTTCTCGCGTTGCGCAAACCCGGTTCGGTCTTCCGCTGCCTCTCGGGTCCCGGAGATCGTTTCCGTGTCGTCGGGCAATCGGTTTGCTGGCACGATTACCACTGGCACGCGGGCCGCACGCTGGAGATGACGTTCTTTGGAGATGTGAAACTAAAATCGGTTCGTTTTTTCCGCACCGGTTATCCGCTGCCGCTGCGGCGCAATCTGGAAATTCCCGGTAATCGGCCGCTGAGCAGATTATTGCGGCGTTCCTGGCAGACGCTTGAATCTTGCAGCGCGGAAACCACGATGGACTGCCCCTATTATGAACAGCTGCAATACATCGCCGACACCCGGCTTCAGGCGCTCTCGATTTATTCGGTCTCCGACGATTTCCGATTGATCGAAAAAGCGCTGCGCCAGTTTTCCGAAGGGCAGCTCGATTCCGGAGCGATGTGCTGCCGTTATCCGAGCAGGGAGGCGCCGAATTACCGGCCGCAATTCGGAGAACTTTACAAAATTCATATTCCGGCCTTCACCGCGCTCTGGATTCAGATGGTGCACGATCATGCTCAGTTGCGGAGCAATGATGCCCTGACGCGCATGCTGCTGCCTTCCGTCCGGCGTGCGGCAACCTATCTGGAAAATTGCCTGGGAGATGACGGAGTGCTCCACGTTCCGGGCTGGAATTTCATCGACTGGGTCGATCAATGGCAGGCGGGGACGCCGCCCGGCTGCCGGAACGGCGAAGGATGCACACTTGATCTGATCTTCGTGCGATCTTTGTTCGACCTCGCGGATCTGGAAAGGGTTTTCGGCACCGAAGAAAACCGGATACACTGTCTGAATCTCGCAGCTGCGCTTGAAAAACAGATCATGAAGCACTATTTTATTCCCGAACGCGGCTGTTTTGCTGAAAACCGCCGACGCGACCACGTTGCTGAACACGCCCAGGTATGGGCTCTTCTGGCCCTGGGTGCGCGTTCGGTGATTCCGACGCTGGAGTCGGCTACGCTGCCGGAATGCGGCATCGCATTTTCATTTTACTATCTGGCGGCGTGCCGGGAATTCGGCCTTGAGGAGTTGTTCCGAAAGCGGTTCGGAAAATATATCGAAACCGCTTCGTCCCCGAAGATGCGTACCATGCCGGAACTTTTTCTGAACAACTGGTGGCTCCGTTCCGACTGCCACGCATGGGGGACACACGCCCTCTACTGGCAGTTCGGCACGCGATCGATTCTCGATCCGATTCCGATGCTGCCCAATGAAAGAAAGGAAGAAAAAGACGAGATGAAATTTCTGATTTCACGCCACCCGGCGGCAGCTTCCACAGTAATCGAAGCACATCAGGCCACTCCGGCGGTCCGGCGATGAAGGAAGCTTCCACCGGCGGGCCGTGGGCGAACGGCATCGTGCTTTTCGCCAATTCCTTTGAATTCAGTGCCGCGGATATTTTTCATTATCCCCAGGTTCAGAGTCGCTGCCTGATCTACTGCCGGAGCGGACATGGAACGATCGTCCTCAATAATGAGAGTTTCCCGGTAACGCCGGGGGATTTTTTCCTGACCACCTGGAACCACTCGATCTCCTACCAGCCCGATCCGGAATGCCCGTACATCCTCTGGTGCATTCATGTCATCCCCAGTTTTCCCGAACGGCAGAAAATCTATTTCGTGCCGTTTCACTTCCCGATGCCGCAGTTCGATGAATACCACTGTCGGAAAAATGAGCCGCTGCCCGGATTCGAGGAGCTGTTTCATACCGTTCTGGCGGACAACGCTTCGCTGGTACAATTGATGAGATACGTTATCTCCTGTTATGAACGGCAGTGCCCGGAGCAGTTACTGCGGCAATTCGTCTCCATGCTGGTCTACGAACTGCAGCTGCTGCGCCATGCCGTCGGAGTGTCCGCATCCTCACAGCTGCAACTGATCGTCGGCGAAATCGACCGCCATCTCGAAGACCACGATATTCTCGACTGGGTCAGAAACCGCACCGGACTTTCCACGGCAACCATTCACCGGCTCATGCGCAGGGAGTTCCACACAACGCCCGGGAAATTCATCCGCAGCCGGAAATTGCATTTCGCCGCCGAACTGCTCCGCGAAACCAACATCCGCATCGCCGACATCAGCGAACGGCTGCACTTCTGTGACTCCTTTTACTTCTCCAGGCTCTTCAAACAGGAGTTCGGCTGCAGTCCATCGTGCTTCCGCAGAATGCCGGAAATTTCACTCACCGCGCAGCAACCGGTACGCCACTCCCATTTCGAAGAGGTAATCCGGCAGAATTTCTCCCGGCGGTATCTGCCCCGCAAAACCGGAATTTCTCCGGAGCATAAATCATAACTCCTGCTTCCCGCACCGGAAAAATCAAA
>CALXNS010000120.1 GCA_944389815.1 uncultured Victivallis sp.
GTTTTAATATAACTCTCTATTTTTATTTTTCAAGCTCGTTTTTTAAAGTTTTTCAAAACTTTTTTCAACTCGCTCGTTCCCTTTTTTCATCAGCATCTCCGCTTTCCAGCGGCGACAGGGATATAAAATATACCTTCCTCCCGCTTTTTCAAGCTCAATTTCAATTATTTTTGCATTTTTTAACAGATGCCCGGAACGTACACGCCCCCCTCCCTCCGGAAATTTCCAGTTCCATGCCGTTGATTTCCAGATGGAAGGAGCGATTCGACTCCACCTGAATTACCTCCCTGGCCGCTTCCAGAGAACATACCGTATCGCCGAAACGAAGGTTGCGAATTCCGATTTTCTCGGAAATTCCTCCGGTACTCTCCATATTTACCCGGTTCTCAAAGGCGTCCACCGAATACACTCCGAAGACGTCTTCCTGCAATAATCCGATCGGCGCCAATGCCGACCAGCCACAGAAATCCGGCCGCACAATCCGCCCGTTTTCATCACAGGAACGCGCCGGTTCCGGACGATTCGAATTGTAACACTCCCAGATCGTATGCGGCGCTTACTCCCGGACAGAACAACTGCATGAAACATGAATCCCAGATCCAGATCTGAGATTCGCGCAGAACGCCTCATCCATGTACAGCGTCTGAGGCATCCCGGGCAACTCCTTCACGTGGTCGTGCGCCAGTGCCCAGGCTTTCCAATAAAGTTCCACCGGTTCCGGTGCCGCCTCCAGCACCGGAACCGGCACGGCGGAGCGCCATTCCGCGGCACGATCGAACAATTTTTTCTTCATCGTCCGCTCCTTTCCGCGAACTCCCGCGCCCGCCGCAGTCATCCCGGTCAGGCGTTCTTATTTATTGCCGTACCCCAGACCGGAATCAACCAGATAACGATAGCTGCGCTCAATCGCTTCGGTCATGTCGATCGAGCAATAATCCAGTTCGACCACCAGATTGTCGATCCAGTCCGGCGTCGCGGCCAGCACGGCGGGAATGTCCATCTGACCTTCTCCGAGCGGACGAAGCTCGACCTTACGGTCGTAGGTGCCGTTGACCATCCGCAGTTCCTGTTCCTCCTGCTTGAGCAGACCGTCTTTGATGTGAATGAGAATCATCCGATCCGCAAAACGACGCACCATTTCCGCCGGATCGTTCGCGCCGAAATTCGCCGACCAGAAGGCGTCGATCTGGAACTTCACCTTCGGGCAGAGTTCAGCGTAAATTTCGTATTTCAACCGCCCGTCAAGCTTTTCAAATTCCCAGTTGTGGTTGTGCTGGAACAACGTCAGCCCGGCCGCTTCCAGTTTCTGCTGCATCGCATTGACCGTATCCGCCGTGCGACGGATCGCATCAAGATCCTTGAAATCATCCGGCCCGAAACCGCAGACCACATTCTTGAGACCGAGCACTCCGGCCATGTCTATCGATTCGGAAACATTCGTGCCGTTGCACCACGGCGTATGCGACGAATACATCTCAAGCCCGAGGTCGTCTATCACCCTCTTGAACTCCGCCGGCGTAAGGTTGTGGAATCCCGCAGGCTCCACCGCCTTGTAACCGATGTCGGCAACTTTCTTCAACACGCCGATGAAATCCTTCGCCGCCTGTTCCCGAAGCGAATAAAGTTGAACCGCAATTTTCCTTTTCATCAAGACCACCCTTTCCTTTCCATCAATTCAACAATAAATTATACTGACTGAAAATACAGCAACTTTTTTACTATAATGTTGACAATCCATTTCGCAATTGACAAAAAATATTTTCTTTTAACCTCGGTTATTCTATTCATCTCCAATTATTTTGCGCCGGAAACCGCAACCGGTTCCGCGGATTCCACAATCAACACATGCGGATGGTCGCCAAGCCCTTCCGTGTAAAGTTTTCCCCGGAAAAGCATCGCCCCGGAATCATCCTTCAACTCGACCTCCTCAGGCACCACCGCCGCAATCGAAACACCCGGACGGGCCGGGTCAGCCAGGCGCAGCAGCTTTTTCTCCGTCATCTCCACGCCCTCGATCTCCGGAACTTCTTCTGCACTCGCAGAAGGCACCGCCTGCAACACTACCTGCTTGCCGTCAAAACGCCGCCCCGAATCGCGGTGCAGTTGCTCGAACGTTACTTCCTTTTCCCGGTCCGGCATCAGAGGCTCCAGCAACAGCACGCCGCATACCGCAATTGTTCCACTCAGAACCGTGGCGCAAAATCCAATCTTGAACCACTGCATGAATGTCACATGCGTTGAAACACGTTTCTCCAACATCCCGAGCGCAACGATGTTCGCCGTGCTGCCGATCATCGTGATGTTTCCGCCGAAACACGCACCAAGCAACAGCGCCCACCACAGCGGCAGATCCTTCAGCGTCGTCGACAACTGCTCGATCACCGGTGAAAACGCCGCCACGAAAATCACATTGTCCACAAACGCCGACCCCACCGCCGATACAATGAAAATGAAAGGCACCAGCACCGGCGTCGACGTCCCGCACACACTGGAGAAATAATCCGCCATCACCCGATCCACATGCGTGTATTCGAGCGTCCCCGCCACCGCAAAAAGCAACATGAAAAAAAGCAGCGTCCACCAATCCACTTCCTGCTCTATATAATGACGCGCGCGCGTAGGTTTGACGATCATCACCACCCCCGCGCAGATCAGCGGAGTAATCAACAGCACACTGTTTTTCGCCAGCCCGAAGGCGCTTTCAAGCGGATGATGCGACGCAATCGCACAGATCGTCAACGTGATCAGAATCAATCCCGGCTTGTACGGCACCTTCACCACCGGCACCAGCGACAACCCCTGGTCGAGTCGGTTCTTGAGCTGTACGTCAAATTCCCGCAACTGCCGCCGGAACAGAAACAACAGCAGCCCGATCGTCGCCGCCAGCGCCGCAAGCATCAATGGAAATACCCACAGCATGAAGTCGCCGAACGTCAGATGCCCCTTCGTACCAATGTAAATACCCACCGGATTGCCCATCATCGTTCCCGAACTGCCGACATTGGTCGAGAGTACCGCAATCAGAATATACGGCGTCGGGTTGAGCTTCAGCCGGTCGCAGACCTGAAAAATCAGCGTCGACACAAAGATGATCGACGTCACCTCGTCCACCGCGCACGCGAGCAGCGCCGCAGCCACCGCAGTCACCGCGGTGAATTTCTTTCCCGTCAGATGCGGCATCGCCACGATCAACTGCACAATCCAGGTAAAGAACCCCAGATCCCGCAGCGCTCCGACCACCACCATCATCCCGACCAGAAACAAGATCACCTCCAGCGAGGACGACGTGACGAACTGCGGAATATTCAGCGAATTGGAAAAAATCAGCACCGCCAGCCCCAGAAAGGCGATCGCCAGCCGGAATCCCCAGAAAAACAACGTCCCGAAAATAATTCCGACAAAAACTCCGCAGGCCGTCGCCTGATGGGCGTCCAGTACCGTCATGCGCCCTCCGATGCCGACCAGCAGCGCCGCGGCAAGCAGAATGGCGAAACGTCCCAGCATGGTTTTCAACGACATGGTGCCGGATCCTGACTCCTCGTGCATGGTGCGCACTCCTTTCTTCGATTTATGTTATCGTCGGAACGTCATTCCCAGAAGAGCTTCCCGCAGAAATCCCGCAGTTCCACCACGCCGGCAAGATGCCCCTCCCCCGCCGTGATTAAGATCTGCCGGGCTCCGTGCACCAGAAAGAGTTTCGCCAGCTGAATGGCCGGCACTTCACGATCGGCGGTCAGAAATTCGTCGCGCAGCAGATCCGCAACCCGGGTGTCGCCCGCATCCTTCAGCGTGTCCACGAACGGTTGAAACTGATAAATCGGCGACAAATCCTCCATCCAGAGCAGATGTTCCGGCAAGCTGAACTTCAAAACATCCCCGAGCGACACCACTCCGCGCAATTCGTTTTCGCGATCGAGCACCGCAAGCTCCTCCGCGCGCGATGTTGCAAACACTTCGAACGCATGCTGGAGCGTATCGCTTTCGCGCAGAATCGCCACCGGAGGACGCATCAAATCCGCTGCTTTGAGGTAACTCGGAATAACCACGCTGTTGCCGCTGAAATACGCAAACACTTCCGCAGGGGTCGCCAGCGCCGCCACCGTATCAATCGCATCCGGTTTGCTGAAATCCTCCGCCAGCGCCGCAAGAAGCTGCATGTGCGAATTCGGATCCTCCTGCGGCGTCAGAAGAAGAATCATGATCTTCACCTGATCGCCGCCGCTGCCGAACGCCACCCCCTCCGGTACGCAGCCCAATGCCACCAGCGGCTGTTCCAGCCCGGTCAGCCGGGCATGCGGCACCGCCAGTCCCGGGGCGATCACCGTTGGAAAAATCTCCTCACGCGCCATCACTTCGCGCGCCGCCGTGTCGCGATCGAATTCGGGGAAATGCCGGTGCAGCAATTCCAGCAATAAATTCAACAGCATGCCGCCGTCGTTCACCGCAGGATGGCAGACAATGTTGTCCACCGCCAGAAAATCGTGAAATTCAAGTTTGCCTTCGGTCATCTTCCGCTCCGCGCCTCCGAAGCAACGTATTGCCCCGACGGGGGTTCGATCCTTCGGAAACTTTGTTTTAGTTTACCTGAAATCAACTTCACTTCTCCGGGTCCTCTGCAATATAAGCCGCTCCGTGGCAAAATTCCAGCATTTTTCTGGAATTTTGCCGCCGTGACAGAAAAATAATTCTTACCAATATGAGAAATGAAAAGTTTTCGTAAAATTTATTGGATTATTTACGAAAACTTTCTGTTTTCCTCTTGACAATCCCTTTTGTTTCCGGTATAATATTCTATATAAAATTCAAAGAGGCATCGTTTCCATGTCAAGACAAAGCAAAGCAAACAACATCCGCCTGGTCGCCGCGCGGGCAGGCGTCTCCATCGCATCAGTCTCGCGGGTAGTCAACAACCGCACCGACGTAAGCGAAGAAACCCGTCGACGCATTCAGGCGGTAATCGACGAACTCAATTTCACTCCGGACAAAAGCAGCGAACGCATCTTCAACATCGGCATCGTCCTCGCGCAGGAACAGCCGGTCATCAGCAATTACATCTCGCCTCTGATCGCGGGAATGACCGACTTCGCCAGCCGTAACGGCCTGATCATCTCGGTGATGATGAACTCCATCGGCAATCGCGGCCGCTCCCTGCTGCAGCTGATCCGGGAACGGCGGTGTGACGCGCTCTGCCTGCCGATGAGCGGGGAGCGGATCGCTGAACTCGACGAGATTGATCGCGCAGGAATTCCCGCCATGTTGATCAACGGGCCGGTTCGCCGCCGCAAGATCGGATACATCAACAACAACTCCTATCTGGCCGCCTGCACGATCACCCGGCATCTGCTCGAATTCGGACATGAAAAAATCGGTTTTCTGGCTCAGGGTATGGACAACGATGAAAACCACCTCCATCGTTTCAAGGGATATGTGAATACCCTGCGCAGTCACGGCGTGCAGCCGGAAAAGGACTGGTTCGTCGAACACATCCCGACGCGGCTCGGGCAGGAAGCCGGTTATCTTCAGGCGCTCCGTCTTTTCAAACAGGCTCCGGAAGTAACTGCCGTCATCGCCGCCGACGACGAGATGGCCATGGGCGTTTACAAAGCCTGCTGGGAAACCAGCCGGCGGATTCCGGAAGACATTTCCGTAACCGGATTCGACGACCTGCCTCAGTCGGAATTCCTGACGCCGCCATTGACGACGGTGCGCCAGCCGCTCTTCGAGGTGGGAGCGAAGGCGATCAATTATCTGCAACTCTATTTACAGAACAATCTCGAAGAACTTCCGTGTGAAACCATCGATCCGGAACTTGTCATTCGTAATTCCAGCGCAGCGCCGCGCACGGGCGCCGAAAAAAGCATCTGCGGAAATTAACCCTCATCATTGCAAGGAGAAGGATTTCATGAAAAAAACAAATTGCTTCACCCTGATCGAGCTCCTCGTCGTGATTGCGATCATCGCAATTCTCGCCGCGATGCTGCTTCCGGCGTTGAACAAGGCCCGGGGGAAAGCGCAGGAGATCAAATGCGTCGGCAATCAGAAGCAGATCTTCACCGCGCTGGTGTTCTACGTCAACGATTACAAAGATCAACTTCCGCCGCATTTCGTCTCGGTCATGGGGACCGGCGTTGAAATTCGTTCCCTCTCGGAAGGTGGAAGCCTGACTTATCCGAACATCGGTCTGGGAATCCTGGTCGCCGGCGGATATTTCGGAACCGCCTCCGATTACACCAGTCGAGTCAATGACATCTATACGATTAAACGCCCGCTCATTCTGCGCTGCCCGGCGAATCCTCCGGATGGCTGGACGATCGAACCTAATTTCGCAGACTATCTCTACACCCGCGATTCCTCAGATGTATTCTGCCACGTTCCCAGTTTCAATAAAACCTTCAGCCGGTTGAAGGGGGAAGTTCTGACCTACTGCGTCACCGGGGATATGCTGTTGCGCAACGGAATCGAAGTCGGGCTCCCGCAACCGCTGCACAACGGGGGGATCACCGTATCGCGCGCCAACGGAGCCTGCACCCGCGTCGACCTCAACGCCTACCGGGGCGGAGACAGTCTGGAGAAACGTCTGACGTTGATCGATGAGATGAACTGAACCACAGGGAAAGGGATTTTTATGAGAATGAAACATCTGT
>CALXNS010000121.1 GCA_944389815.1 uncultured Victivallis sp.
GTCGTGTAGGGAAAGAGTGTAGATCTCGGTGGTCGCCGTATCATTAAAAAAAAAAACGAACATGCTTATTTCCGCTGCCGTAACGAAAAATTCACTTGCCCGGCCGCCGCAGAATCCAGCCACTGCGTTCAAGTTTGTCCAATGCCTGCACCGCCGTGGATTGACTGACCTGATAATGCGTCATGATCTGACGCACGGAACGCAGCCGGGCGCCTTCCGGAAGACTCTCGATCTCCGTTTGCAATGCCTGAAGGAGTCGTTCCGCCTTATTCTGGTGAACAATCATCCGTATTCTCTCCGTATCTCTCGTGTGTATGTCTATATTATGGCGTATCGATACGGTGCATTGCAAGGGATTCTTCAAAGAAAATCAGCAAAAAAAAAGACCGTCTCTGGCGAGACGGCTTTAATGAGCGATGAAATTCAGTACTCGGTGCTGCCGAAAGCCCAGCCGTCGGAGAAGTTAAGCCCGGCGATGCAGTTTGCGTCCGTCCAGAGAAACGGAGGCGCGGCATTGGGTTGGAGAGGATTGACCACCGTAACCGTACTGACGTGCCAGTCGAGATGGAGGACATTCAATGACCGGTTGCTGTGACGGGCTGCCGGACAACCGTAATTGTTGCCGGTTTTGGTTGGTTCGTAACGGAAATAGCCTTCATCCTGGGCAATCAGGCCGCTGCCGAGATTGTGCCAGGTGTCGATCATGAAGAGTTTCCGGGAAGGCGAACGGCAGGAACTGAGCTTGTTGCTGCGGACGAGATCCGGATTGTTGACGGTGGTGGACGGTACGCAATTGGCGACGATCGGCTCACTGACGCCGTAGTCCGGATTCATCCGCCACCACGAGGCGATCGGATCCTGCTTGACCATGGCCGGGCAGGCGAGGTTGGAGAGTGTAATGTAACCGTTGCGCGCCTTCGCAAGATCGGACGAGTTCTCGTTGATACCGAGCAGCAGATGAGTCCAGAAGGGCCCGACCCAGTCGGAACCGCCAAAGATCGGAATAAGGAAGTCATTGTTGTCACCGCAGTATTGTGCATAACCGAGACCGATTTGACGGAGATTGTTGGCGCAACTGATGGATCGGGCCCGATCCCGGGCCTGGTTCAATGCCGGCAGCAGCATCGAGGCCAGAATGGCGATGATCGCAATTACTACGAACAATTCGATCAGTGTGAAGTGGAGAAAACAGTGAGAAGTCTGATTCCCGGGAACGCACGTTTTTCTCTTGTCCGATGAATTGTTCATTGCTCTCACCTCCTGTGAATCATGTGTCTGTTTTATCTCCTGCGAATCGATCGAAAGTTTCATCAACTGAAAATTACACATTTATTTCACCTCCAACGAATCGAGCAGTAATTCTTCAGCCTGTTTTGCTTCCTCCGGTTTTTTTCGAGACATGCGCGGATCACCTTTCTGAGCCGTGTCCGGCTTCCCGTCCCGAGACATGCGCGGATCACCTTCCCGTGGCGCACCCGTTTCCCCCTCCCGCGGCATAAGTAGCAGCGAAGCTGCGCACATGCCGCCATCCGGCTTTTCTTTGGTTCCTTTCTTTTCACCGGGAAAAGAAAGGAACAGGGAGGAGAGGGGGGGGAGTTCGAGGGTGGAAGGGGCGGGGTGACCGGAGAGGAGATTGAAGGCAAATTCAGGCAGAACGACGGATCTGGTTTCCCGGGCGTGATTGACCAGAGTGATGAATTTGGTTTCTCCGCCCTCATCGTTGACGCGGTATCGCGCCATGGCTTCGACGTTTTCCGGGGTGTTCATGACCGGTTTGAGCTGTATTTCTCCGGCGATGCGGGAGATGAGAAACGAGAAAAATTCCGGCGTTGAACTGCTGGCCAGATAATAACAGCGCCCATTGCCGAAGGCGTTGACGGTGAATGCCGGGGAACCGGCGTAGAAATCTTTGTCGTAAACCATCAGCGGAACGGCGCCGGCGGGATGAATCACTTCGGCCATTGTGAGCGCGGGGAATGACTCATTGCAGAAAGAGCCGACCGGCGTTAAGGTATTGGCCCGTTCGGGGGGGAGGCCTTCAAGTTCTTCGACCCGGAGTCCGGCGAGGCGCGAGAGCGGCCCCGGATAACCGTTTTCGAAAATCAGATCGTTTTCATCGACGTGTCCGCTGAAGAAAGTTAGAAGCAATGTGCCGCCGTCGGCAGTGAACTTTTCGAGTTTGGCGGCAAGCTCCGGCGTAACCATGTGAATGAGCGGTGCGATGATGAGTTTGTAACGGGAAAAATCTCCGTGGCGATAAACGATGTCGCAGGGGATGTTGGAATCGTGGAACGGCCGGAAGAAGTTCTCGATTTCATGGAAACAGTCAAGATCCTGATTCATGCCGACGGCATAGCGGAGCGAGAGAAAATTGTCGAAATCGAAAAGAATCGCCGCCTCCGCACGAGTGGTTGTTCCGGCAAGTTGAGGTGCGATGCGGGCGAGTTCATCGCTGATTTGTGCGCATTCCCTGAAGACGCGGCTGTGTTCGCCGTTTCCGTGTGAAATCAGAGCACCATGATATTTTTCACAACCGCCGCGCGATTGGCGCAACTGGAAATAGAGAATGGAATCCGCACCCATGCCGATGGCCTGCATACTTTGAACGGCCAGTTCTCCCGGTCGCCGGAGCATGGCATATTTGCGCCAGTTGTTGTTGCTGGGGGTCTGTTCCATGATGAGGAATGGTTTTTCCGGCTTCAGTCCGCGCATGAAGGCGTGGCGGAGGGCGATCTGATCCGGACGGTCGCCGAGCATCGGATAATTATCCCAGGAAATCAGATCAAGTTCCCTGGCCCATCGCTCGTAATCGAAGGTGCGCAACGTGCCGAAAAGGAAGTTCGTAGTGCAGGGGATCGCCGGATTGACCGCTTTCACCGCGTCAATCTGAAGTTTGCAGTGCGCAAGAACCTGATCGGACATGAAGCGGCAGTAGTCAATCGTAAAGCCCGGCGCCATGGTGGTGTCGAATCCACCGAACCGGAGAAGTTCATTGCGATAGCTCGGGGGATCGATTTCATCCCAGTCGGAGATGTGGCGCGACCAGAAGTTCGAATTCCAGCGGTAATTGAGTTCGTCGAGCGAACCGTAGCGCTTCCTGAGCCAGCGCCGGAATTCCTCCGCGCAGATCGGGCAGAAACAGTATTTGCTGTATTCGTTTCCGATGTGCCACATGGCCAGTGCGGGATGATGTCCGTAACGTTCGGCAAGTTTCCGGCTGATTTCAAAGGAGAAGCGTTTGAATATCGGGCTGGACGGGCAGAAACGATAACGGCCGCCGGGTTCATATCGGATGCCGTCGCATTCGGTACGCATCACTTCGGGATAACGCTTCGCCATCCACAAGGGAGTGGCTGCGGTCGGCGTGGCGAGAATGACCCGGACGTGATTGGCTTCGGCCAGCTCCATGATCCGGTCGAAACAGGAGAAGTCGAAGGTGTTCTCGTCGGGCTGAATCAGACTCCAGCTGAAAACACCAAGGGTGATGGTGTTGACGCCCGCCAGACGCATGAGTCGGAAATCCTCCGGATAGGATTCAGGAGGCCATTGCTCGGGATTGTAGTCGCCGCCGTAGTAGAACATGATTATTTCTCCAGAATGATGCGCCCCTTGATGAAATCATCATCGCAGGACAATGTTGTGAATGATTGCGATTTCCGAATGGAAAGTTCGGGCCCGTTTCCATCGCACCACCGGGCGTGGGCAAGTTCGGGATTGGCCAGTTGCAGCGTACCCGCGCCAAAGGCCGCCACCTCCAGACGCTCCGCACGGCGGATGTCGTTTCGATCGCCGGCAAGGAGCGCGACGGGAAAATCAGAGTGGAAAAATTTTTCTCCGGCGGCATTTTCAATGGAACCATGCATCAATAATGCAAACAGCGCACCGTCTTTGTTGAAACCGGCAAGCGCCCATGCCCCGGGCGGCAGCGTGAAACGCATGGTGCCGAATTCGGCGGAGGCGGTTTCATCAGTGCGGTTGCGCAGCAGCCAGTAGCGTTCATCGTCAGGACCGTGTTGAAGAGCCGCCTGCAACGGCGGAGCGACGAGAGAAGTGATGTCCCATCGGGCGAGAATTTTCCGGTAAAGTTCCGAGAGAGTGTCCGGCGAATCGTTTTCGATCGACCGCGGGGTGAAAATGACACGCCCGGAACCGAGTCGGTTTTCATAAAGATCGTCGCCGATCCTGCGGGCCGTCAACGGGCGGCAAGTTTCGCCGTCGCGGCGAACCCCGCAGAAGGATTCAAACCGCGGGATCCGGGTGTGCTGATGGTTTTCATCAAACGAGAGGTCGCCGGAGAGAAAAACGCATCCGCCGTTGCGGACGAATTCCTGAAGCGTCTCAAATGCGTCATCGCTCATTGAACCGGGAGATGGATAGATCAGACAGCGCAACCGCGGATTGACGCTTCGCAGCTGATCGTCGTTGACGACGGTGAAATCGATGGACGCTCGTTCGAGTGCATCCGCCGCGGTGGCGATGCGTTCGAGCGCATTGTCCCGATCTCCACCCATGGCGCCGTTGGCCGGATAGAGCAGCGCGGTCTCCGGTTCGAGGTAAGCGAGCGGGAGCGATTCCAGAAACCAGCCGACGTGCCCGAAGTCATCGGCGGCCCGTTTTGCGCCGCCGTTCTGCGGGAACCAGAGTCCGGAGGGGAAGATCGCCTCGTCCAGATCCCGGAGCGACCAGTTGCAGACCGAGGCGGCGCCGCGGCTGAAGGCGTAGAGGGCGGTTTCCCGCAGAAGTCGGGCGTAACGATATTCATCCATCGGCGCATCGGGATTGCGGTCGGAGAGATATGGTTCGAGATTAAATCCGAATTCTCCGATGGAAGGCGGTGTGCCGATATAACGTTGATCGTAGAGCGTCAGACGCATTTCGTCGGGCGTCGCACGGTTGAAATGCGCATCATTGAGCGAAAGTTCCCCGGCAAATTCCCGGATTAGCGTGATCTGCCGGTGGGCGCTGTAACCCATCAGCCGGATCGCATCGCGCTCGAGAACGGCATTGCGCGCATCGATGTAGCGACGGAAAAGATCGACGATGAATCGATCCCGGTCAAGTTCGACGCGATTGTCAAATCCGCCGCCGGTCGGTTCGGTGGTGAGTTCGGAGTTGTATTTCCGACGATACAGTTCCCTGAGTTCCGGCGTGAAGAGTTTGCAGTAATCGACATAAAGTTGCGGTTCATTGCGGTAGTCGAAGAGCAACCGTCCGACGTCGCGGTAACGCTCCTGAAGAAGACGGACGAATTCTGCGCCCTGACGCAGGAAGGCGTCATCCCCGTAGAGCGGATTGAAACCGTTGCCGTTGCTGACGTCGAGCGTCAGAAGGATGCCGCGTTCCGAAGAGAGGGCGACGAGCGCGTCAAGTTTGCGCAGAAAATTTTCCGAAGGATGCGAAACGTCGACTTTGTCGTTCCACGAATGGTATTCCGGAGAGGCGGAAGGCGTGATGTGGAGTACGCGGAGAATGTGCAGATTATGATCGCGCATCGCATCGAGTTCGTCTGCCCAGCGGTCCGGAGCGTAGGTCGGAGAATAGAACATCGCCCCGGTCTGATTGGAGCCGAGAAGAAAGGTGCCGGGTTGTCCCGGTTTCGAGAAATAGTTGCCGGAGATGTTCCATGGGAGACGGTGGAGTTTCTCGGGCTGGAAATGCACGAATCCGGTGCGGATGACGGAACGGATCGTGCCGGCGTCGTCGAGGAGAATCAGTTCAATTTTGTGCAGCGTGGCCGAATCTTCGACCGGGCCGAGATCGATGTGGAGGTCGGCCGCCGCACCGGGCTTGAGACGGATGGGTTGTTCTCCGGAACGGATCGTGCGTTCGCGGTCGCGAATCGTCCATGTCAGCTTGCCGTTGAATCCGCTCCGTGCCCGGGAGATGATTCTGGTTGCCAGTTTGGCGTTTTCTCCGGTACGGAAACTGTAATATTCCGGCGTCGCCGTGGTCAGAAAAACCGGATCGGCCAGCGAGCGCACCACTCCGGGAAGAGCGTCGAGCATTCGGGTATCGCTCCAGAGATCGAAATTGGATACGCCGAAGAGCGCCCAGCTGCTCCGATAAAAAGCTCCGGCGTAATTGTGGACGATGGCTCCCGCCGCGCCGCGTGGTTTGCCGAACCGGTCGAATGTTTCGATGAGCGGCATCCATGTTCGGCAGAGACGTGGCGTAACCGGATCGCCGCTGCCGAGTTTGACCGTGACCGGGAACCCTTCGACCGAACCGTCGAACCGGAACTGCGGATCGATCAGATTTTGTGTTCGAACCGGCTGGATGGACACGGCGTCGCAAAATGGCGCCGTCGGATCGAAGATCGGCAGCTGATCGTTGCTCAGGGCGATGCCGCCGTGATTGCTGAATGTGCCGAACCGGGCATTGAGCAGCCGCTTCGGATTGATGCGGCGGACGGAGGGGGAACGCAAAGCGCTGCTGCCGTTTCCGTTGAGCAGAACCAGATATTCGATGAAAGCGGTCCCCGCCGGAGCTTCGGCGTTTTTTTCGAACCATTCAAAGTGGCGGGATGCGGGTTTCCTGAGCCAGAGGTCGCCGATTTTTTTCCCCTCTGCGTCAAGCCAGCGGATTGCGGCGTAACCACCAACCCCGCCGGAGGCGGCGCCGGAACGGACGGCGCCGGAAAAGCGGTAAAGTGCGCCGCTTTCCGCGGGAATCCGTGCTCCGGCATGGAGCCAGGAACTGCGACCGCATTGCCGCCGTTCCAGTTCGATTGCTGCGTTTTCCGGATCGAAGGAGAGCGTGACGTCCGGATCATCCGCTTCCGGCGAGGACCATTGGTCGAAAGCGGGCAGCAGTTCCCCGGAGAACGCTTCCTGCTGCATGTTGTCGAACGCCATTCCGCCGGAGGCGAGAAAGTTGCCGCCGTCACGGAGGTATTGGAGGAAATTGTCGCGCGCCGCGAAAGGAAAATCAGGAGCGGAAAGCAGCAGAAGTACCCGGTAACGATCGGCGTTGAGCTTGTTCCCATCGGCGAGCTGGGCATCGGAGAGGATTTCCGCCTCGATGCCGTCCGCGCGCAGCCGTGCGGCGACTCTTTCCGCGCCGATACCGTGGACCGCCGCCGGAATGGAATGCGTTTCATCGGCGGAGGAATTGGTGAAACTTGAGCCGAATCCGAGGAAAAATAATATTGTTCCCAGGAGAAATTGTTTGACAGCGCCTGTTTTCATCCGCTCCTCCGTACGACTAAATGAGTTAATATCTTGCTGATGCGTACAACTTTATCATCAGTCAGCGCCTGGGAACACAATTTAGCCGCCTCGATGCCCGCTTCTCTGCGGGGCTTGGCGATGCTGGTGAGAACCGGTTCGTTTTCCGGCAGATAACCGTCGCTTTCGAGATCGTCGTAACTTAGGAGGTCGATTTCATTCCCCGGCGTGATGCCGCAACTTTGCAGTTCGTCGTAAACGCCGAAGGCGAAGAAGTCCGAAATGCAGAGGATTGCACGGGTTTGCGGGAATTGAGAGAGGATGTTCCGGGTCAGAATCCGCCCCCGCGGCTAACCGATGGTCGTGGTGCTGCCGCTTTCGGCGAATTCATGTCGGATTTGAATGCTGCATTCGGCGGCGATGGCGCATGCCGCGTTCAGCCGGTCGGAGTTGGCCGCTCCGCCGATGAGAATGCACTCTTCATGACCGCGGCTTCGCATTCTGCGGTACGCTTCGCGCAGTCCGGTGGATGGTTCGGCGATCACCTGATGGAAGTTGCACGGCATCTCACTGTCATGGGAGACCAGAATGACCGGCCGTTTCCAGTGTTCGAGGAAACGTTCCACTCCGGGACGGCGGATGAAATTGTAATTGGTGATGAGTCCGGAGAGGCGATCGAGGCAGCGGCGCAGGGTGTCGGGATTCTCGGCAATGCGGGCGGAGAGGGCGGCAATCGAAATGCCCTGCCGTTCCAGTTCCGCGGAGGAGTATTTCCAGAATGGCTCGAACGCGGCGCCGAGAATGACCGAATCAGGTTGTCCGACGTCAAAAACGATGCCGATTTCCGGTCCCTTTCTGCGCTTCGGCTGCCGCCCTCCCTCGACGAAGGTGCCGCGCCCCTGAATATTGCGGAGCAACCCCGCCGCCGCCAGATTGCGCGTGGCCCGGTACGCGGTCTGGTAACTGACTCCGAATTCAAGTCCGAGGGCGCGTACGGTGGGAATGGCGCTCCCGGGGGAATATTCCCCGGAGGTGATGCGGCGGCGCAGTTCGGCGGAAATCCATCCTGCTGCGTTGCGGCTGTTTTTGAGTTCATCGATCATTTGACAACCTCGAAGGCTTTCGGTTCAAGCGTGATAAGTTTCTTTTTCCACGGGAAGGCGCGCCGGTCGGCACTGTGATTGAGGAAGAGTCGCATCGACTTTCCCTCCGGGGAATGGAATTCGCGCATTTCGACCATCTCTGCGTCGGGGAGGTTCAATTCCCAATGGAAATTCAGATATCCGAGCAGTTCCCGGAAGAGCGCGAGCCTTCCGGGAAGTGTGTCGGAAGGGCCGTCCGCGAGCGGTTCCGGAATCACCTGAACGATCCGGTTTCCGGTGGCGAGAATGGTCGGGAAATCGCCGTCACGGGAGATGATCCGGCATTCAGGAGAGATCGGCGCCATTTCCGGCAGCGTTCCGTACACCGTGACGCCGGGAATCGCGGCGCTGCCGAGTCTGAGTTCGACCGGTTCGGTCGTGCGGCGGAATCCGGTCTGCCGGCTGCCGGTCAATTGCTCCCAGCTTCCGGAGCAGTTCCGCGGGCAGAGCGCGAGAATCAGAAGTTTGCCGCCGCGGTCGGTGAAATTGCGCAGAGAATCGATTTCCTCCAGATTGAATCTGGTCACCGGACAGACGAGCAGTTCATATTGTTCTATTTTCGCCGTGAATTCCGCGGCGATGCCGTTGAGCGTCAGCGCTTCATAGGCGGCGGCGAGAGCGGCGTCGGCCGTGGCCGGGAGTGTCTTGAATGCTTCGGGGCGATAGATTCCTGCGCGGCATGGCGCGGGTCGGTATTGCCCGTATTGTTCAAGGAAATCCCGCACCCGGTCGAGTCCGGCGGCGAACTGTTTGGGGCGCCCCGCAACGTCGACGTAGCCGAGAGCCGACTCGAACGGGTCGCGGCAGTACGGATTGTTCCGGCAGCTGAAATCCCGCCAGCACCAGAAAAGAAATCCGTTCGCTCCGGCACCGAAGGCCGCGAGCTGGCTTTCCAGCAGAAAATCCGCCATCGCCGGCGAATCTCCGCCGATGGCCAGCCCGAATTCCTGACGCATGACGGCTCCGTCGCACCCCGCGAGCGAAACCATTCCGGCGAATACCGTCCCCGCCCGCGGCGAACGGAAATCCTCCACCGGCAGCGGATTGCGGAAGACCGGATAACCGTGAACGCAGAGGAAATCGAGTTCCTGCGCAGTGAAACTCCAGGGATTTTCGGCGTAGAGCGGGTTGTTCGACGTGCCGTGCGTGACCGGAATTTCCGGCGAAACGGCCTGAATTTCCCGGCGGAGCGTCGCACTCCAGTGGCGAATCGTTTCGGATGTGACGTCGCCGAGAATGGCGTCAAGTTCATTACCGAGGTCATAGGCGAAGATGTTCTCCAGATCCGCCAGAGTTTCCGCCACTTGACGGCAGAGGCGTTTCTCCGCTTCGATGACCGAATAATCGTTGATCATGTGGCGGCCGTTCAGCCAGGCCGGGTAGAAGATCGTGCCGCTCATGAACCCCTGAAGAATCGTGACGGTGAGCACCAGTCCGTGATCCGCGGCGCATTTGCAGACGCGGCGGAGTTTTTTCAACATCGTTTCGTCAATGCGATCTTCGGATGGCTGGAAATCCTCCCATAACAGGAAGATGCGCAGCGCGTTGAAGTCACGTGCGGCAATTTCCCTGAAATCTTGTTTCCATTCCTCCAGGTTGAATTCCTTCCAGCAGTGGACGCCGGAGCTCGACGGCCAGTAATTGAACCCGATCGGAATGAAATCCCGCCCGTCGCGGCGGAATCGTCCGGATTCAGAATCGAAATATGTTTTCAAATTTTTCATGATTCAACCTTTCACCGCTCCCTCAGATAGACTTCTTACGAAGAGTTTCATGCAGAAAAAGAACAAAATGATCAGCGGCAGCGAGGCGATCGTGTAACCGGCCATCAAACCACCCCAGTTCTTGCAGTATTCCCCGTCGAGGTAGAGCAATTGAACTCCGATGAGCTGTTTGTCCGGATCACGCAGCATCAGCAGCGGCGAGACGAAATTATTCCAGTCGCCGATGATGTGAAGTACGCCGAGTGTCCCGAGAATCGGCGCCGAGAGCGGCAGCGCGATCACCCAGACCTGACGCCAGACCGGACAGCCGTCCACGTCGGCCGCGTCGAAGAGCTCCTCGGGAAGTTCGGCGATGAATTCCTTGAGCACATAAATCAGAAACGCCTGGCTTCCGGCGATTGAAAGGAGGATCAGACTCCAGTGGCTGTTGTACAATCCGAGCGCCCCGATCAATTTGAAGGTGGGAACCATATTGGCCACTCCGGGATAGAGCAGCAGCAACATGAACGCACCGAAAAGAATCCTCCCTCCGAACACCCGGTAGCGGGCGAAGAAAAACGCCCCGCCAAGCGCCAGCGCCAGACTGCCGACCGTCGAAGTGACCGCGACGAAGACCGTGTTGAGAATCGAACCGCGGACTTGTTCCCATCCGTAAAGATAGTTTTCGAAGTGAAACGGCAATGTCGGCAAATAAGGGTCGGCCGCGAACTGTGCGTTGTCCTTGAGCGAAATGACCACCATCAGATAGAACGGCAGCAGTACGAGAAGCAGAATCGTGCACAGGGTCAGATGTTTGAGGAACTCCTTCATTGCGTCACCTCTTCACCCGGACGAATTTATTGTTGAGCGCCGTCGCCAGCAGCGTGACGATGAAGATCACGAATCCGATTGCGCAGCCGTAGCCGAAATATCCCCGGCTGAACGCTTCCCGGAAAATCAACAGCCCCGGTACAGCGGCGACGCTCTCCGGACCGCCGCCTTCGCCGACGAAGAGATATACGTTCTCCCAGCCGCGGATGGTGCTGATGATCATCAATGCGAAGTTGATGCGGATCTGCGTGGTGATGAGCGGCAGTTCGATATGATAGAAAATCCGCCATGGGCCGGCGCCGTCGAGCCGGGCGGATTCGTAAATTTCTCTGGAGATGTTCTGCAATCCGGCCAGATAGATCAGCACTCCGAACGCTCCGACCCACGGAAAATCCTGAAAGATCAGGCTCGGCAGCAGCAGCTTCGGATCGCTGAGAAAGGCGACCGATTCCTCCGGACCGATGGCGCCGAGGCCGCGCAGTACGGCGTTGAACAATCCGGAATTCGGTTCGTAGAAATATTTCCAGAGCAGGATCTTCACCACACTGGGCACGATCATCGGCAGAATGAAGCAGATCCGGTATAAATATTGCCATTGCCGGTTGAGCAGATGATGCAGTATCACCGCCGCGAAAATCGCCGGAATCATTTTAATTAGATTGGCCGCCACAAAGAGAAGAACCACCCCGAAACTGTGCAGGAGCGTTCTGTCATGCAGCAGCCGCACGATGTTGCCGAACCCGATGAACTCCTCGAGTTGATCGCCGTCCCAGCGGTAGAAGATGTGGACGATTCCGTTGTAGATCGGGTAATAATTGAAGAGCACAATCAGCAGGAGCGGCGTCGCTGCAAGAAGATAAACGTTCCAGTAGTGCGGAATCTTCCTCAATGGAATTTCAACGGGCATGATACTCCTCCAATGCTTCCGGATTTCCCGCTTCGGTCGCGGCGATGTTCTCGTCGATTCGCAGTTTGCGTTTAAGAAGTTCGACCTCGGCGAGGTCGGCGAGAATTTCGGCGCGTGAATCGTCCCTGCTCTTTTCCGCTCCAGATTCCAGCATCCGCCGGATCCGTCGTTCTTCGTTGCGCAGCCGGGTGCGATGGAGCTGATTGCGTGATTCGATAAGATCGGCGCCGAGCAGCGGACGCACTTCGCGCAGCGCGCGCGGCAGTTCTTCCGAGGAGTTGGTGACGCCCTTGAGAATCCGGGTCAACGCCTGAAGCGAAGCGATTCCGGCCGGATCGGCGCCGCCCCAGAGTTTCAGCAGCGGGAACGTCGGCTGCGGATATCCCTCGATCACCGGTCGGAGTTCTTCCATTTCCGCCGGGTAGTCGGCATGCCGGACGACCGGAAGCCAGCGGGCGGTGAACATGGCAAGTTGATTCCATTTCCAGGCGGTCATGAATTGCAACAATTCCAGCGAAATGTCATGGTGCGAACTTCGCCGCGTGACGCCGAAGCCGCCGCCGGACGGCGAACCGGTCTCCGAAAAGGGACCGGTGGAGAATTCCGAAAGCGGTTCGCCGGAACCGATTTGCGGCAGCCGGCCGATGCCGACTTCAAAGGGGGACGTGGAGAGAATGCTTTCCGCATCCCACGCGCCGGATGGTTTGAAGCCGGCCATGCCTGCGCTGAAAAGATAGGAGGCCATATCGCGCGACATCGTATCGAATCCATTGCCGACGAATGGTTTGAATGCGTCGAGCACTTTGCCGAAAGCGAGCATTTTTTCCGGATCAAGTTCTCCCGATGCGAGAGCCGAATTCAAATCGGCGATTTCGATTCCGGGGTCGAGATAACGATTTTTTTCGGCCAGCGCGCCGTTGGTGAAGCTGAAGTACGTCGCGCTCAAAAGCTGAGGCGTGAATTGACTGACCACCGGAATGATGGTTTTCTGTTGGGCTCGGCCGTAATCCAGCAGCGCCTGATTTACAAAAATCCATTCCGCGTGGGTTTCCGGCATGCGGCGTTTTCCGGTGGCGGCTTCGATCAGGTCGAGATTGCCGTAGAGCCGAAGGGTGTTGATCGAGGTCGGCACGGTGTAATAATCTCCGTAGTCGGCGTTATAGCTGCCGAGCATGCCGTCGATGAAGGTGTCACGCCACGGGATGTCGGCCAGCGGCGTGTCGGCGTTGAATGGATTGGGCGATCCAAGGTGTTCGCCGAGGGGAAGAAAGTATCGATCCATCATGTCGTTGGATAAATTTCGCGTTTTGCTGATTTCCACCGGGTCGCCGCTGACGAACTGCGTCATCTGCCACTGGGTGTATCCCTGTTCGGGAATGGCGACCTGACGGATTTCCACACGGCGGCCGTGCCGTCGGAGCTGTTCCTCCTCGAATGCGCGGAAAACCTTCTCCCAGCCTTCGCGCGCTCCGGCTTCGAGCTGCCAGTGAGCGACGCGGATGACGATGACATCGCCGGGGGCGAGTTTGCCGTCGGATGTGCATTGTGTTGCCGCAATGCTGATCAGATAGACGATGGCCGCCAGCACCAGGCCGATTCGTGCCGCAGGGCCGAATTTGAGTTCATCCGGGTCGCGTTTCATTTTTCTTCGGACTCCAGTTTTTGAAGATTGGCGCGGATCAAGGCGCTGTCGAAGGAGTAAGGATAACGCTCCAGATAATGGTTGAACCAGTAACGGGCCCGGCGTGTGTCATGAAGTTTCAGGGCGTGGATCATGCCGATTCGATAAATCGTGTTGCAGCGGATGATGTCATTGGCGATTCCGGCTTCGAGTGCCGCTTCGAGATATTTGACGGCATCGGCGTAACGGTTGCCGTCGGCGATCGCCAGATTGCCGGCGAGCAGCAGCAGCGGGGTGCGCGATTCCGGCGCAGCGGGATGAAACGAGGGGAGAAATGATTCCACAAGTTCCGCCGCGTCGGCGACTGCGCCGCGGTCGATCGATTCGGCAGCGAGAGCAATGACTGCCGAGGCGGCAATCCGGGTGTCGGGGGCGAGGGTCATGGCTTCGTGCAGCAATGAATGCGGATCGAGTTCTCCGGGAATGTCGTAGAGTTCCGGACGTTCCCGATAGATGAGCAATAAACGTCCCGCGAACAGCGCGTCTTCGGCACGGCGTTCAGCCGGCCGGCTTCGATCCTGCGAACGGCGCACGAGCGCATTCAGAAATATTCCGGGGGAGCGGTGCTGTTCCCGGCAGAGTGTTTCAAACGCGGCTGCCGGAGACGCCGGAGACGCCGGAGACGCCGGAGCGGAAATTCCGGGAATTGTTACACATGTTGCGCAAAGTGTTACAAGTGTCCGGAACGTTTGACGCATGTTGAAAATCCTTGATTTTGTTCTCTCTTTCTGTTTTAATTATACCAGAACGGTTCGGGATTGTCAACATGTTTTAAGCAGGGGGAACGATTGTTATAAATTGTCACAATTGCCGTGACGGGAATGGCCGTCGATTTTTTCAGCCTTGTTCCATTTCCGGGACGGAACGCCCGGAGCGGCGGTTGCGGAATGGGTGTCGGGAATGCCGTCCCACTTTCTGGAGGAGGACGCGGGGCAAAAAAAATGGCAGTCCTGTAAGGACGAAAAAACACGATTTTCATTTTCCTCTCAAAAACGCTTCTCCCCAGCTGTTTTTTCCGTTTTCAGGTCACAAAATCCCGCAAATGTGCCCCAGAATGGGACCCGTCATTACCTATAATTTACCCGCTATGGCTGGTAGTGTCCGAAATTTTGCGCACATTTGCTTCTGAGTGATCACAGATGACAAACGTGAGTTGGCGCAGCCGAAGCAACTGACCGACCAGAGAGCTCCGGAGAAGCAGGTCGGTTGCGCAGGCGGAGCCTTCCGCCTTTTTATCCTATACCGCCTTCGTAAAGTTTGCGAATGTTCATATACTCACGTATCTCCCATTGAGTTGTGGAAATATGTCTGAGTCCGGCTCCGACCAGCATCTTCGCCGAGTACCCATCCGGGAAGCTGCCGACAAACCGGGTTTGGCGATGAATCTCTTTCATGATGTGTTCGAGACCGTTAATCGCTCAGGAGATTGCCTTTTCGTTTTCTTGCGCTACATTTCCCACGGTCTGTTGCCCTTTCTTTTGATTACGGTCTGGCCATTGTAATCAAGCAGAAAACCGACCCTTTTTCCAGCGCCCTTTCCAGAAAGTGCGCAATCTTCCGGACGTTATCCAGCAGGCATCTCCTGGATATCATAATCTGGGTACATGGCGTCCCGTCGCAGCGGACTCACATGATTACCTCTGTTCTCAGTTTTTTTACATACTGACCAGTCAGGGCGCATCCAGCCGATCTTCCGACGCATCGGAAGATCGGCCGAATTTTGCACATCAATGCGAATCTCTTTGCGGGCGCTCACACTGCATCGTCGCAATGGCGATGGCGAGTGCGGCAAGTTCATCCGGATCATCCGGCTGCGCCGATATTTCGACCTGTTCGGCGGAGACCGGCAACGGCTTGGCCGCCGTGCCGAAACGACGGATGAGCAGTGTCATCATGTGAATCAAAAACGCTACGAAAAGCGAAATCACAATCGTCAGGAGATAGGTTTCTCCCATAATGATCCATGCTTGTTCCATAGTGAGCACCTCCTCAGGAATTCTGCAGCAAACTGATGTAGATGGCCGCGATAATCGCGGTTGTAATCACGCCGAAGATATTCACCCCCAGCGCGTAGTGCATGATGATCGCATTCGGATTCGCCCGGGTGACGCACTTCTGCGCGACTTTCGCGGTGGAGGGCACGCAACTGACTCCGGCGATGCCGATGACCGGATTGAATTTTCCCCGGGTGATGAAGTACATGAAATAACCGCCCAAGATGCCGCCGACTCCGGAGAGCGCCAGCGCCGCCATGCCGAAGATCAGCAGTGGAAGCACCTGGGGATTCATGATCGTCTTCGCCTCACAAAGCACACCCAGCAGGAGTCCCAGCGTCAGGGTCGAACCATACAAAATGATTTCACTGACGAGGTGCTGGAATTTTTCCAGCCCGGATTCCCGAATCGCAATTCCGAGAAACAGCGAGAAGAAGAGCGGTGACGCCACCGGAAACAGAAAGGAGAGCAGTACACAGGCGACGACCGCGAAGGTCAGCTTCTGGCCGCTTGTGATCTTCAGCTTCGGATCGTCCGGCGGCATCTCAATAGCCTGCAGCTTCTTCGGAACCAGAAGCTTGACCAGATAGGGAAATCCGCCGTAGGCCAGCCCGAGATACATGTAGGCGACCACAGTGATCGGCACAAAGAGGTGGGGCGACAGCTTCAGCGAGGCGAAGAGCACCATAGGCCCGTCCGCGCCACCGACCAGTGCGATCGAGGCCGCGTCCTTGAGATTGTACCCGAACAGACTCGCCAGCGGCAGCACTAGCAATGTCCCCAGCTCCGCAAACAGCGCGATGATGGCCGACACATACGGCCGCTTCATCACGAAACCGACGTCCAGAAGCGAACCGATGCCGATGAAGATCAGACAGGCGATGAGACCGTTGCTGA
>CALXNS010000122.1 GCA_944389815.1 uncultured Victivallis sp.
ATGGGTTGCGATTGGCGAATTGCAATACTATAGCACGGAGTTTCTTCTCTCGCCTTTAAGCTGAAGCTATTCGGCTACATACCGGCGCAGCCGGTAGTTTTTTTGCGCTTAAGCAATATAAAAAAAGCGGAGACGGGAATCTATCCCGCCTCCGCCGGAATCTCATCGAATCGAACTTTCTTTATTCGCCAAGTTCCTTGAGCGCCGCCTTGCGGCTCAACCGGATCTTGCCCGACTGGTCGATGTCGATCACCTTGACCGTGACATACTGTCCTTCTTCGCAGATATCGGTCACCTTCGCCACGCGGTAATCGGCCATTTCGGAGATATGGAGCAGACCATCCACCCCCGGCAGAATTTCGACAAACGCGCCGAAATCCCGCACCGTCACCACCTTGCCGCGGTAGATCTTGCCGATTTCCGGCTCGGCCGTGCACGCCGAAACGCGCAATTTAGCCGCCTCAAGACGCTCTTTGTTCGGCGCCATGATCTTGACATTGCCGTCGTCGTCGATATCGATCGAAGTACCGGTCTCCTCGGTGATCGCGCGGATGTTCTTTCCGCCGGGGCCGATCAGGGCGCCGATCTTCTCCGGATTGATCTGCATGACTTCCAGACGCGGCGCACGCGCGCTGCTCTCCGGACGCGGCGCGGCAATGCACTGCTCAATTACGTCAAGAATCTTCAACCGGGCGATCCGGTTGCGTTCCATCCCTTCGCAGAGCAGATCGATCGGAATGCCCGGCAGCTTCAAATCAAGCTGGAATCCGGTGATTCCGTCCCGCGTGCCGCACACCTTGAAGTCCATGTCGCCGAAATGATCCTCCGCGCCGATGATGTCGGTCAAAAGCAGCCGTTCACCGTTTTCTCCGGTCACCAGACCGCAGCTGATCCCCGCCACCGGAGCCGTGATCGGAACGCCGGCATCCATCAACGCCAGCGTCGCACCGCAGACGGAAGCCATCGACGTCGAACCATTCGAACTCATGATCTCGGAAACGCAGCGCACCACGTAGGGGAAATCCTTCGGAACCACCTTGCTGACCGAACGTTCCGCCAGATTTCCGTGACCGATTTCACGCCGACCGGGGCCGGTGATCCGACCGACTTCGCCGACGCTGAAATTCGGGAAATTGTAATGCAGATAAAATCTCTTCCTGCTGATTCCGGTCTCACTGGTAAGATCATCGAACTCCTGCGCATCTTTTTCGTTGCCGAGCGTAGCCAGCACCAGGGCCTGCGTTTCGCCGCGAGAGAAAAGCCCGCTGCCGTGCACCACGGGCAACACGCCGACTTCCGCCGAAAGCGGCCGAATTTCCGTAATCGAACGACCGTCAGGACGGAACTGTTTCGTCAAAATCACATTGCGCGTCACGGTCCGCACCAGAGCGTCGAATCCCTTCGCCGTCTCCAATGCGAAAGTGTTGTCATCCATTTCCGCGAAATCACCGCGCAGAGCCTTGCGGGCATCGTCGCGAAGCGCATCCATCGCATTCATCCGATCCTCTTTGCCCGGAATCGTGCAGACGCCTTCGATGCGGTCGGCACAGAATTTTTCCAGCGCCGCCTGCAGCGCGGGCGGAACCGGGAAGAGTTTGTACTCCTTCTTCGGGCGGCCGGCCTTTTTCGCCAGCTCGATCTGCGCTTCGCACTGTTTCCGGATCGCCACGTCGGCGGCGTACATCGCTTCCTTCATCTGCTGTTCGCTGACGAACTCGGCTTCGCCCTCGATCATGATAACCTGACCGGGACGTCCTGCGTAGATGAGTTCCAGTTTGCTCTTCTCCATCTCCTCCCGGGGCGGATTGATGATGTATTTTCCATCGATCAAACCGACGCGCACCGCGCCGATCGGGCCGTTGAAGGGCAGATCCGAAAGCATCAGCGCCGCCGACGCGCCCACCATCGCGAGCACATCAGGTTCGTTGACGCCGTCCGCGCTGAGCAGGACGCTCGAAATCTGCACTTCGTCGAAGAAATAGTCAGGAAACAGCGGACGGATCGGCCGGTCGATCATCCGGCAGGTCAGGATCTCCTTCGTCGAAGGCCGTCCTTCCCGTTTGATGTAACCGCCGGGGAACTTCCCCGCCGCGCTGTATTTCTCCCGATAATCGACCTGCAGCGGGAAGAAATCACTCCCTTCCCGCGGCGCCCCGGAGCAGGCCGCGGTCAGCACGATGCTGTCTCCAAGCCGGACCAGGCACGAGCCGTTGGCCAGTTTCGCCACTTTTCCGGTGGAGATTTCCATTTCTCGTTCGCCGTCAAACGCGAACACGATTTTTTCTTCTGCCATGATGACACATCCTTTCCTTGTGATTGATTCAGGCATTTCCCATACGGAAAGGAGGCTTCGACACCCTGCGCATAATAAGTGCATGACTCGCGGAATCCCGGTATCAGCCCCCGGACTCACTCCTGCCGCCCGGATGCTGATAACGCCGAATTCCACTGGATCAAGTCGGGGAACGATTCATCCCTATTCCATATGTATTCCCAGTAATATACTTTCGTTTTCGCTCTTAAGCAAGCGCCGCTCACCGATTTTTTAAAAGAAACCGCCGCGAAATCCTTCGATATTCGCGGCGGATGCAGATCTCTACAAAACAGAAAGGAATCGCATCAATCTCCCAATTCCACGTCGCTCAACGCAAAACCGGCACTGCTTCCCGGATTCGTCGTCAAATCGAACCGGATTCCCATGATCTTTCCATTCCAGTTCGGATGTCCGCCGACGACGACCTCGTATTCATGCAGCATCCCGTCGGCAACGATCGGAAAATCAACATGCTGACCCTCATTGAATTTCTTGCTCTCCTCGGTGTACCAGAAAAACTGAGCCCGCGGCTCCGCACCCGGATCGACCTTCAGCTTCAACGAAATCTTGTTGTATCTCGCCGCCGGAAGTCCGGGCACCGAGGCGCCGACAAAGGGATCGTTCTTGCCGACAATGAAATTCCCGCTCAAGATGTCGTTCGCTTCGGTTACGTTGGCAAGATGGCTGATCTGCTTCCACGCGCTTCCCGGAACTTCGAAATCATCATCGTAACCGAAGAATTCAAAATCACCCACGGTGAACTTGCACGGCTTGTCCTTCGGCATCGCCACCGGGTCGAAACGAACAGCCGTAATCCGCCCCTTCCAGCCGGGAAGTTTCGAAAGATCAATCAGATAGGTATGCATCTTCCCGTCGGCAGGAATCGTCACTCGAACCGAATTCTTCTCATTGAACTGCGGTTCGCTGTCCGTTGCCCAGAAAACCTGCGCAGTCGTCGGCTGCGACGCATCCGTGCTCAACTGAAAACGAAGAAAAGGATACAACGAACTGTCGAACATCTCAAACTTACGCGGCGAAATCACCGTGTCGCTTCCGGACGTCGTCGCGCTGAAGAAATCCTCCGTCACCAACGGATCCTTCGCGTCGCGATCGATCCGCCACTCTTCGGAATCAATATCCTCCCCCGCACTGAGCTGAACAGCCGTCAAAAGAGAAATTGCGGACAAGGCGAGTAATTTTTTCATATTCAGTCCTCCTCGATTGGTTTCTGAAAAACAACCCGGCTGAAATACCGTGTTTCTGTGCATAATAGCATTTTTTCAAATTATTTCAAATCGGTATGGCAATGAATTCAGAAAAATTTTTCCATAATATTTCGAAATCACCCGCCGATCCAGCAGCACGATGATCCCGCGATCCTCACGGGAACGAATCAGCCGCCCCGCCCCCTGCCGGAACTTCAACACCGCCTCCGGCAGAGAATATTCCGAAAACGAACTCCTCCCCGCCGCTTCAATCCGCGCCATCCGCGCCGCGATCAACGGGTGCCCCGGCACCGCAAACGGCAGCTTGGTCACAATCACATTGCTCAGCGATTCGCCCGGCACATCCACTCCGGTCCAGAAGCTGTCCGTCCCGAAGAGCACCGAATGCAGATCTTCCCGGAACTCCCGCAGCAACGCCGTCCGGTTCATCCCCTCCCCCTGAATGAGCAGCCGCCACCCCTTCTCCAGAAAATATCCCCGCAACGCCTCCGCCGTCCGCCGCATCGATTGATAATTGGTGAAAAGCACGAATGCCTTCCCCTCCGTCATCTCCAGAAAACGCGGAATTTCTTCAATCAGCGCATCGGCGTAATCCTCGCTTTTCGGATCCGGCATCCGGCGCGAAACGCAGATTTTCGCCTGATCCCGTCCAAACGGAGAATCCAGTTTCAAGGTGCCGCCGTTTCGGAACCCCGTCCGCCCGACGAAGTAATCGAACGAATTGCGCACCGTAAGTGTCGCACTGCACAGCGTTACCGTGAAATCCTGATTGAACAGCAGCTCCCCCAGAAGTTCCGCCACGTTCAAAGGCGCCGCCCGCAACGCCACGGAGTTGCGCTCCGTCTCTGCGTAATACACCGCGTCGGGAATGCTTCGATCGGTGAACTGCGCAATTCCGTCCACAAACTCCCGGCAACGGATGAGCTGCGCCTCCAATTCCGTCCGAAACGACGCGTCATCAACGGATTCAGCAAATTCCGACACCAGTGAATGCAGCTTCACAAGTTTCGGAGACAGCTGATCCGGGAAATGTTCCGAACCGTTCACCGTGCGGGCGCTCTCCTGTCGCTCTTGAAGGAAATTCTCATACGCCGCAAAAAATCCGTAAGCCTCATCCCGCGCCGCAACCACCGCCGCGCGCATCTCCAGCAGATTCTCGCCTTTGCGCATCAGCAGTCCCCGGGCGCTCTCCTGATTGAAGAGCCGGTTCAGCGTCGAAACGATCCCCGCCCGCGAAAGATACAATCCAAGATGTTCTGCCGCATTGTTCTCCAGAGTATGCGCCTCATCGATCAGCACCGTACCGTAATTCGGCAGCAGGCCGCCGCCGAGCCCGCAACCCGCGGCGCGCATCGCAAGATCCGTGAAAAACAGCGCGTGATTGGCAATGACGATATCGGCGCTCTCCCATTCCATGCGAGCCTTGTAATAGAAGCAATTGCGAAAGAATGTGCACTTCGGACCAAGACAATTGCCCCCTTCACAGCAGACCAGCGGCCATGTCGCCGGATCCAGTTGAAATTCCACCGAATCGCGATTGCCGTCGGTGGTGCGTTCCATCCATTTGCCGAGCCGGTTCATATCCATCGCCAACCCGGGAGCGGGCAGCAGCTGATCGCGCTGTTCGCCGCTCATCAACGCGAAACGGCGACGGCACAGATAATTGCGCCGCCCCTTCGCGATCGCCGCCTTGAAATCGATCCCGGTCAATTTCCGCAGCAGCGGAATATCCTTCCCGACCAGCTGCTCCTGCAAATTGATCGTCTCTGTGGAGATCACCGCCGGACGGCTGCTGAAACGCGAACGATAGATCAGCGGCACAAGATATGCAAAACTTTTCCCGACGCCGGTCGGCGCCTCGATGCAGAGGTTTTCGCCGTTGCGCAACGCATCGGCAATCGCGCCGGCCATCTCCAGCTGCTGCGGTCGGAATTCATACGGCCGCCCGCCGAATTCCGCCGCCCGGCGCAGCGGGCCGCCCGGCGCAAAAAATCCGTCGCACTCCGGACGGAGATCGGGGCGCGCCTCCTCGGATTCCGGCAGATATTCCTCCACTTCGAAGTCTTCAATCCGGAACTCAAGCGAAGAAGACTCCGAAGATTCCGATTCAAACGACTCCGGTTCGAATGACTCCGGTTCGAACGCGTCAGAGAAATTCTCCGCAAAATCCGGCTCCTCCCCGGCGGCGGGATTGTCGATCGGCTTGATCATACGCGCTCCGGTTCCGGCGGCGGCAGCGCCCGCAGTTCATCCTCGGGCACATTGTAACGCTCGGCGACTTCCCGCGCCAGCCGCGCGGCATGTTCGACGGCGCCGCTGGCCAGATCGGCGGCGCTCCGGCGCATCGCTATTTCGATCTCCGGAATCCGGCATTTGAACCGGTTCCCGGACGGGAGTTCAAGGAACGTGTCCTCGGTGTTGCCGATCCGGAGGCGGAGGGTGAGCATTTCGTCAAGCATGCCGAGTTCCGCATAAATTTTCCCGAGCAACCCCACGGTTCCGGCGATGATCCCGCCGAGCTGATGCCACGGCAGTGCGCCCTCCGGCATCGGCAGCCAGCCGAGCAGATGAAACAATCCGCTCTTGTAAAACTGCCAGAAGTAGAGTTCGTCTTCGGGAAACGACCGCAGTGCGACGTTCGTAAGGTAACACTTCTCCAGCTCCGTCGCCCGCAGATATTTCGCCGCCGCGAACGAGGGCCACACCTCGTGAAACGTGTTGCGGATCGTGCTAAGAGAATAACGTTCCTCGCGGTAATCCGCCGGAATCACCGCAAAATCCCACAGCAAAGAAGCGCCGTCCGCGGGGGGAGCCTTCCGCCGCCGGAAAAAAATCCGGTCATGTTCCAGCTGCGGTTGAAACTCATCCTCCGACGAACCGCCGGAGACCGTTGCAACATTGCGGTTTTCGTAGAGAATCCCCCGCAGCATCCGGCCGAGCTCTTCGCGCTGATTGCGCAACGCCCGCCGGATTAGCTGCTGCATTTCGATCGCCCGGTAAGCCGGGCGGCTCGACGCGTCGCTCGTGCGAATGTAGAAGACGCCGGTCTGAAGTTCATTTTCGATCCCGCAACTGCACACATGCGGAAGCGTCGCAAACGGGCGGATCACGAAAATCGCATACCGTTTCCCGTCGATCACCGGCCGCTCGATCGTGAAGTCGATCGCAGGTTCCACATGATGGTGCAGAAACGGCCCGACCGTCGAAGGATCGAACGAATGTGCCTCCTCCGGCGTCAATCCGGTGTAGACCGACGGATGTCCGGAAGCGTCCTCTCCGACGCCGATTACGATGCAGCCGCCCTTGGTGTTGGCCAGCGCCAGGCAGTGCCGGACGATTTTCGCTTTGGCCACCCGGGACATGCGTGTCCAGTTGAGCGCGCTCTTGTAATCGAGATATTCCGACTCCACGCCGCGGTAAACCAATTCGGCCAGATCGAGTTCCGGATTCGTTTCCATTCCGTTCAGAGCTCTTCGCTCCCCTCGTCGTAAATCAAATGCATGCAGTTGTCGCAGACCGTGACCGCGCCTTTGGAAATGCCGTTCATCGCCTGCGGCGTGATCCGAAGATGGCAATGACCACAGATGCCGTTTTCGATCTTCACCAGCGGGGCCCCCGCATTTTTCCCCTTCAAGAGCGAATTGTACCGCGTCATTGTATCGGAATCGACTTTCCTGGCCAGTTCCGGCCGTTCGGCACGGAGGCGGGCGAGCTCCTTTTTCACATCTTCGGCAAACGCCAGCAGCTCCTCGAACTCCTCCCGCGCCAGACGGGTGACGGCGTCATTGTCGGTTTTCACCTTCCGGTAATGCGCCTTGCCCGCCTCGAAATCATCCATCAATTTCAGCACGCGGCTCTCAAGATCGCTGATCTTCTTCGCATTGAGCGCCACGGTATTGAGCATCGCCTGATATTCGGTGTTCTTCTTGACCAGCGCGGACTGCTGCTGCAGTTTCCGGCTCTCGTCCTGCAGCCGGGCGATCTCGGATTCACAGTTCTTGATTTCGGCTTCGATTTTGCGTGCGGCCTGCGCCGCGGCGTGCGTGTCGGCCACCGCGGCGTCACGCCGCGCCTTGAGTTCGGACATCTCCCGGGGCAGCAGCGCCAGGCGCTGTTCGAGTTCCCGCTGCCGCATATCGACCTTCTGTAGCGCCAGAAGCGCCTCCACCCATTTCGCCGCCATCCGAACCTCCCTCGTTATCGTAAAATGAAAATGCTGATCGTTCAAAACAATTCCGGCTGTCCGCCGTCGTCCCGCAGCGGAGACAATCCGAGTTTCCGCCATGCCTTCGGCGTGGCGACCCGTCCCTTCGGAGTCCGCACCAGATACCCTTTCTGAATCAGGAAGGGTTCGTACACCTCCTCGATCGAATCCTCCTCCTCGCCGACGGAGACGGCGATGTTCTTCAATCCGACCGGACCGCCGCGGAAATTGACGACGATCGTTTCGAGCAGTCGGATATCCATCTCGTCGAGACCGTCGCTGTCGATCTGCAGCATGGCCAGCGCTTCGGCGGCGACCGGACCGGTGATGACCGCGTCGGCCCGCACCTGCGCGTAATCGCGCGCCCGGCGGAGCAAATTGTTGGCGATGCGCGGCGTGCCGCGGCAGCGTCCGGCGATCTCCCGTGCGCCTTCCGGATCGATTTCGATATTGAGGATTCCGGCGGAACGGGTCAGAATCCGGCTCAGGCTTTCGACGTCGTAATAATCCAGCCGGATGTTCAATCCGAAGCGCGAACGCAGCGGCGATGAGATCATCCCCTGCCGGGTCGTCGCGCCGATCAGCGTGAATTGCGGCACGTTGAGCCGCACCGAACGCGCACCGGCACCCTGTTCAATCATGATGTCGATGAAGAAATCCTCCATCGCGCTGTACAAATACTCCTCCACGGTGGAATTGAGCCGGTGAATCTCGTCGATGAACAACACGTCGCCGGGTTCCAGCGCGGTCAGCAATCCGGCCAGATCTCCGGGTTTTTCGATCGCCGGACCGCTCGAACTTTTCAGATTGGTGCCGCGTTCGTTGGCGATGATGTACGCGAGCGTGGTTTTGCCGAGCCCCGGAGGACCGCACAGAAGAATATGATCGAGCGCTTCGCCGCGGGCTTTCGCGGCCTGCACGAAAAGTTCGAGTTGTTCCTTGGCTCTCTCCTGGCCGGGAAAATCGGCGAATTTCGGCGGACGCAGGGCGTTCTCGCGTGCGGCGTCGCGTTTATTCAAGGTTGATGTGATGAATCGCTCGGTCATTTTTCCTGAATATTGACTTGTTTTCTTGCGGACTGGTGTTAATTTAACAACCGTATATTAAAAATAGCGCGTTTTTTGAGAAATTACCAGTTCTCAATGGGAAAAAGACAGGGAAAAGAGAAAGGATTTCAGAAAGATGTTCGATCAGAAGAAAGCGTTGCAGGCGGCCAACACCATCCGGATGCTGTCGGCCGAAGCGATTCAGAAGGCGAAATCGGGTCACCCGGGCATGCCGCTCGGCTGTGCGGATTTCGCCTTTACTTTGTGGTACAAATACATGCGCCACAATCCGAAGAACCCCGGCTGGATCGGACGCGATCGTTTCGTGCTCTCCGCCGGTCACGGTTCGATGCTGGAGTATTCGCTTCTGCACCTCTTCGAATACGGTTTGTCGATGGACGAACTGCGCAATTTCCGGCAGTGGGGCAGTCTGACGCCGGGTCATCCGGAGTACGGCCACACCGCCGGAGTCGATGTGACCACCGGCCCGCTCGGCAGCGGTTTCGCTTCCGCGGTCGGCATGGCGATCGCCAACCGTTATTTCGCGGCGAAAACCGGGTTGGACGCGACCGGACTGTTTAACAACAAGATTTTCATCATCTCCGGCGACGGCTGCATGATGGAGGGAGCCACCAGCGAAGCCGCGTCACTTGCCGGTCACCTCGCGCTCGACGAACTGGTCGTCTTCTACGACGACAATCAGATCACCATCGAAGGCCAGACCGGAATCGCCTTCACCGAAGACGTCGCCGCCCGGTTCGCCGCCTATAACTGGCGCGTCATCCGCTGCGCCAACGCCAATGATATCGCCCAGTGCGACGCGGCGCTGGCCGACGCGGTCAACTCCGACGGCCGCCCGACGCTGATCATCGGCAAGACCAGCATCGGCTTCGGCGCGCCGAACAAACAGGGCAAATCCAGCGCGCACGGCGAACCGCTGGGCGATGCGGAAGTCGAGGCGCTCCGCAAGAACCTCGGCATGCCGGAGGAACCCTTCTTCGTTGCCCCGGAAGTGCGTGAATTCCTGAGAACCCGCGTCGCCGAACTCGAAACGGCCGCCGCCGCGTGGGAGAAGGAGTTCCAGAAGTTCCTCGACGCCGACGCTGAACGGGCAAAATTGGTTTACGCTTTCCTCAATAAAAGCGTCCCGGCAAACATCACCGAGGAACTGCTCAAGGTTGTTCCGCTCGACAAACCCGTCGCCAGCCGCGCCTCCAGCGGCATTGCGCTTCAGAAGGCCGCCGAATTGATCCCGGCGCTCTTCGGCGGCGCCGCCGACCTCGCACCGTCGACCAAGACCGACATCAAGGGCGGCGGCGACTTCTCCGCCCAGAACCGCGCCGGACGCAACATCCATTTCGGAGTTCGTGAACTGGCGATGGGGCTGGCAGGAAACGGCATGGCGCTCAACGGAACGGCGATTCCGTACACTTCAACTTTCTTCGTCTTCTCGGACTACATGAAACCGGCGATCCGGCTGGCCGCTTTGCAGCAGCTGCACGAGATCTACGTTTTCACGCACGATTCCTTCTACGTCGGCGAAGACGGCCCCACACACGAACCGATCGAACAGATCGCGATGCTCCGCACGATCCCCGGGCTGACCGTCATCCGTCCGGCTGAAGCGCACGAAGTCGCCCAGGCCTGGGGTGCCGCGCTTCTGGCGAAGGGCCCGGTCGCTCTGCTGCTGACCCGGCAGGATCTCGCCCCTTACGATGCGGAAACCGCAGCGAAAGTGGATGTTTCCAGGGGAGCGTTCATCATCAGTGATGAAGAGGATTTCGACATTGTCCTGGTCGCGACCGGGTCGGAAGTCAATCTCGCGCTCCAGACGACTGAACTCCTGCGAAAAGAAGGAGTTCGCGTCCGTGTGGTTTCGATGCCGTCGCAGGAGCTTTTCCTCGCGCAGAGCGAAGAGTACCGCGAAGAGATTCTGCCGAGCTGGTGTCCGTGTTATGTTTCGATTGAAGCCGGTTCCACCTACGGCTGGCACCGTTTCATCGGCGCGGACGGGCTGGCGATCGGCCTCGATCACTTCGGAGCCTCCGCACCCTACAAGGTGCTGGCGGAAAAATTCGGCTTCACGCCGCAGGCGGTTTTCGACCGGATCAAGGAACACTTCGGCTGTGAAGAAGGTGATGACGACTGCGACTGCGGCTGCGACTGCGGCTGTGAGGACGAGGCGTGTGACTGCAACTGCGATCACGACAAATAAATAATCATAACCGGGGACTCTTCCCCGGTTCATGTTTCATACCGGATATCCCCGCGTCCTGTTCGTTACAGGCGGCGAAGGAACGGAAAAGAGATAAAGAAAAGCAACCGGCACCACTACACACGTAATGCCGCCCTTGAAAAAGGCGGCATTACAATTTCGGCCCGGACGCGGGATATTGGCAATCGGCGAACAATGAAGTACAGCAGGCTTGCGGAAGCTTTTTAACCCGCGCTTGCTGCATGAAAAACATTCGGCCTTAATATTGGATTTCACTGAAAAAAAAAAGATGAAAGGCAGAGGAACAGCATAATTTGAGAGTGATTTTGAAAACAAAGTTCAAGCTCTTCAATTAAAGGAAAGAAGCCATGAAAGAGAAATCAGCGGCTGCTGCAACTGCACGATCCTCCGGAGATATCCTGCATGCGGAGAGAAAAAACGCTCTCTCCTCAATTCGTGCACTGAAATTTGAAAACGGCAGACTTCTGCAGCTGGAAAAATTCTCCGATCCTGTATTCATAGACTGCAACGGCCAGACATATACCGGTCTCCCGCCTCGAACGGTTATAAAACTTCTCCTGACTCCGGCGAAGGGCTCCAATATTCATGTTGAAATCTGGCTTCCCGCAAAAAAGAAGTGGAATGGCCGTTTTCTGGGGCTTGGAAACGGCGGAGCCGCAGGAAACATAAATCCACTCATATTCATCCAGCCCGTCATTGATGGCTATGCGGTAGCCTCAACAGATATGGGAACGAGTCCGAACGCCGATTCCGGCATCGGCAACAGGGAGGTCTGGAAAGACTTCGGCTATCGGGCGACACACCTGATGACCGTAGAGGCGAAACGGATTATTCAAGCTTATTATGGCAGGGCTCCGGAATTTTCCTATTTCAGTGGAAAATCAACCGGCGGCCAGCAGGCCATGCAGGAATCACAACGTTATCCGGAGGATTACGACGGAATTCTGGCCATGGTGCCTGCGCACTGCCGCACGCCGCTGCACGCCTATTTTCTCTGGAATTACCAGATCCTTCAACAATGCCCGTTTTCCAAGGAGCAGGAAGCCGGCGTAATCGCAGCCGCCAATGAATACATGGCATGCCGGGAAACCCCTCAAACCGCAGGACGAATCATTTCTGATCCCCGGTGCACCCGGGAAGATATCGAAGCGGTGATCGCCGTTGCATTGAAAAAGAATCCGACGCTGACGGACCGACATGCCGAAGCCCTTCGCAAACTCTTCACCGGTCCGATTCATTCAGTTACCGGGGAGCGCATTTTCAATGGCCTGCCGTTCGGAGCCGCATTCGATGGCGCATATGGAAACCTTTATCTGTTTGACTGGGTGTTCGGGAAAAACAGAGATCTTGCAACAATCAATTTTTCGACGGACATAGACACCTACACCGCGGAACTTGGACCATATTTGAACGCGGAAAATCCGGATCTGCGACGCTTTGAAGAACGTGGCGGAAAATTGATTATCGTTTCCGGGACGGCGGATTCCTGTGTTCCCTATCATGCGACGCTGGATTATTATGAACGAGTCATCAACGTCTTCGGCTCGCAGAAAAAAACCCGTTCCTTCTGCTGTTTTTATATGATTCCCGGAATGAGTCATGGTCCCGTCGGTCCGGGAGTAAACAACCTGCCTGATCTTTTGAATCTTCTGATGCAATGGCGGGAAAAGGGAGTCCGCCCCGGCACTCTCACGGGGAAACGCTATGAAGAAAACAACCTGATCTTTGAAGTTCCAATTTATCCATATCCGGGGAAAGCTGTCTTTGACAAGAAAGACGGCAAGATGAAAAAGAAACGGGGAGTGCGCGGAGGCGTGAGTCGCATCGCCAAACGATTCCGGCCGGAATTGAAGGAGTCAATGAAATCCCCCGGTGAAGACAGAGAACATTGACGCAATCCGAATCGGTGCGGCCCGCGCCTCGGCTGGGAGCCTCGGTCGGCAGCGGTTGAAAAGCAATCCACAGGTTGCTCCGAATCCGGATTCACGGGAATGCCGCCGCCGATTCTCCCCTTCAATGTGACACGACGACAGAGGAGCAATCAGCGCCGGCTGATCTGATTCGCCGGCCGTCTCCGATAATTTTCCGGAGACGGCGCTTTCCCTCAATCATGGAGCGTATCTGAAAAAAATTCTCTCCGACTTTTTCAGAAGGAGTTCGCCATGTTGACCACCGTCTTGCTGGCGGCGGTCTTTTTGGTATGTTTCGAATTGCGGATCAAATCCTGCAGCATCGCATCGTAGGCGACCGTATCCATCGGGATCTCCACATCGACGCCTTTCAAACCGGAATACAACATCGCATTGCCGAATTCGACCGACCGGATTCCCTCCTCGCCGTTGGCGATCAGTTTCACCTCCGGGTCGCGGATCGCGGCGACGAAGTTCGCAATCACATCCTGATGCGGATGCCCGGTGTCGGCGCCGAACGGAATGGTGATGTCCCACGTCTGCATCGATGGAAACGATTCCGGCGTCGTGCGGCAGAATTCGCAGACATCCTCCTCGGTGCGCTTGAATTTAATCACGTTGTCCTCGAACACCATCCGCCCGCGGGTGCCGGAAATTTCCAACCGGTTCGTTCCGGGAAATTCGCCGGTCGAGGTGATGAAGTTCCCGGTCGAACCGTCGGCGAACCGGCAGAAGGTGTTGACGTCGTCTTCGACTTCGATATCGTGATATTTGCCGATCGACACCGTGCTGCGAACCATCTCCGGCAAGCCGAAGAACCACTGGAAGAGATCGAGGTGGTGCGGGCACTGGTTGAGCAGCACGCCGCCGCCCTCCCCGCTCCAGGTCGCACGCCAGGTGCCGCTGTCGTAATAGCTCTGCGAACGGAACCAGTCAGTCACGATCCAGTTTACCCGCAGAATCCGCCCGAACTCCCCGCCGTCGATCAGTTTCTTGATCTTCCGGTGCGCCTGAAGCGTGCGCTGCTGGAACATCAGTGCGAAACGCAGATCCGGACGTTTCGCGTGCGCATCGATCATTTTCCGCGCATCGCTTTTGGTCACGGCGATCGGTTTTTCGCAAAGCACGTGCAGCCCGCGCCGGAACGCCTCGATCGCGATCGGCGTATGGAAATAGTGCGGCACGGCAATGATCACCGCATCCACGCATTCCGCCTGAAAAAGATCGTCGGTCGAATAGAAGATCCGGCATTTTTCCGGCAGCTCCGGACGCTTCGAATCCGCCTTCGCCTGATCGATGTCGCAGATCGCGGCAAGCTCCGCGTCGGGGATATTCTGAACGAAGTGGATATGCGCCGAACCCATGTTGCCGACGCCGATAATCGCAATTCTCACCTTTTCCATAACTGCTTCTCCGTTTCGTGACGTGGGATGATTATTTTTACAAATGAAACGATTTCACACCTTTGTTTTATAAAATATCACAAAAAACGAAGCTTTGCAAATAAGTGAAATTCGATTTTTACGCCGGATGTGCTATATTAATAAGAATAACCATCAAACTTGGGAGAAAACATCCGATGCAACTCCATCCTGCCATAGAAAATGCCGCCCGGGTGCTGGACGGCGCAACATTGTCCCGGAACGACGCGCTGCGACTGGCCGAAGAAGTTTCCGGCGAAGATATTCTTGATCTGGTCTCTCTTGCCAATAAAGTGCGGAAAAAATTCGCCGCCCCCTTCACCCCCTGCTCGATCCTGAACGCTAAATCCGGCGTCTGCGCCCAGAACTGCCGTTTCTGCGCCCAGTCGGCCCATTACCATACCGGCATCGAAACCTATCCGCTGCTCGAACCGGACGAAGTTCTCGATGCCGCCCGCCGCGCCCGCGACAACGGGGTGGACGCGTTCGGCTACGTCACCAGCGGTTACGGTTATCGAACTGTGACGCCGGAATTTCAGAAGATTCTCGACACGCTCGATCTCCTCCACGCCGAAGTGCCGGAATTGAAACTCTGCGTCTCCATCGGCATTCTCAGCCGGGAGACCGCCGAACTGCTCGCAAAGCATCACACCTGGCGCTACAACATGAATCTGCAGACCAATCCTGCCCGTTACGCCGAGCTCATCGCCGACACCCACACCATCGAGGAGAAGATTCAGACGATCCGCTACCTTCAGGAATTCGGCGTAACCATCTGCTGCGGCGGAATCATCGGCCTGGGGGAAAGCTGGAGCGACCGCATCGACATGGCGCTGGCGGTCCGGGAGATCGAACCCGAAGGCGTCCCGCTCAACGTGCTGCTGCCGATCAAGGGCACGCCGCTGGAGGAGCGCCCGATACTCTCTCCGGAGGAAGTGGCGAAGACGTTCGCAATTTTCCGGCTGATCAATCCGACGCTGATGTTGAAGTTCGCCGCCGGGCGGGAAACGGTCATGAAGGATTTCCAGGGACTGCTGATGCTCTCCGGACTCAACGGCATGATTACGGGGGGGTACCTGACCACCCGCGGCCGGAGCGTCGAGGACGACCGGCGCTTCATTGAACAACTCAATTCCTTTTGAACCACTGAAATTTTTCGCATCACACCCATCATGGAACAAGCCATCGACAATTTCGCCGCGGAACTCGCCGCGGACACCGCGCAACTGCGGGAAGCCGGGCGGCTCCGGATCCTCCGGGAAATCGTCCCCGCTTCGAATGCCGCCGCGGAATGGAACGGCAAAATCTTCCGCAACTTTTCCAGCAACGATTACATGGGTATCGCAGGCGACGTCGAATTGCGGCGCGAATTTTATGCGCAATACCCCGATGCAGGAACTCCGGAACTGGCTCAGTCGAGCGCCTCGTCGCGACTGCTCACCGGCAATACGCCGGCGTATGCCAGGCTGGAGCAAACGCTTTCCGAACTTTACCATCACCGCAGCGCACTGGTCTTCAACAGCGGTTATCACGCCAACATCGGCATTCTTCCGGCGCTGGCGACGTCACGCGATTTGATTCTCTCGGACAAACTCAACCATGCGAGCATCATCGACGGCCTTCGCCTCGGGGATGCGGAGTTCAAGCGTTACCGCCATCTCGATTTCGAGCAGCTCGAGAAAATGCTGGCGGAAAAACGCGCCGCCTACCGCCGCGTCTTCCTCGTAACCGAATCCGTCTTCAGCATGGACGGCGATGCCGCCGATCTCGCCGCATTGGTCGAACTCAAGCGGAAATATGACGCCGTTCTCGTCGTGGATGAAGCGCACTCCGTCGGCGTTCGCGGTCCCTCCGGCACCGGGCTGGCGGCGGAACAGGGCGTCGCGGACGCGGTCGATGTTTTGATCGGCACCTTCGGGAAGGCGTTCGGTTCGACCGGGGCGTTTGCAATCATGGCGCCGGAGGTGCGCGAATATCTGATCAATCACATGCGGCCGCTGATTTTTACGACCGGCCTGCCGCCGGTGGTGCTCAACTGGAGCAATTTCGTGTTGAAGAAATGCACGGCAATGGAGGAACGCCGCGCCCATCTGCGCGCCATGGGAACCCGGTTGCGCGAACTCTTCCGCGAACACGGCATGGCGACGTGCGGCGATTCACAGATCGTCCCGCTGCTGGTCGGCGGTGATCTTGAAACCTGTGCGATGGCGGAACGGTTTCTGGAACACGGCATTCTGGTCTTTGCGATTCGTCCGCCGACGGTGCCGCGCGGCACCTCCCGACTGCGGTTTTCTCTGTCGGCGGCGCTTTCGGACGACGACATCGAAACGGTGGGGGCGCTGTTGTGAAACTTCATCGCAGTGAACACCCGGAGGGCGCCGGAGATAGACTTTTGATTTTCTTCACCGGCTGGGGCATGGATGAACGAGTGACCGCGCATCTGGAACCGGGTGCATTCGACCTCTGGGTCTTTTCCGATTACACCGCAACTCTTATCGGCGAATCCGGTGTTCCGGAAATTCCGGCGCGTTATCGGGAGTGTCATCTCATTGCCTGGTCGCTCGGCGTCTGGGCGGCGGCGGAGGTGTTCGGCGGGAAACGACATTTCGACTCCGCGCTGGCGATCAACGGCACACTGCGTCCGATCGATGCGGAATTCGGTATCGCCCCGGAAATCTTCCACGGCACGATCAGCAACTGGCACGACGAACGCGCGCGGGAGCGTTTTCTCCTCCGGCTGGCCGGAAGCCGTACCGAGCTGGAAGAATTTCCCCGACCGCTCCGGAGCCCGGAATCGCAATGTGCGGAACTCTCCGCTCTTGCCGAACGCATCAAGGTCGAACCGATCCGGCAGCACCCCTTCACCCGGGCGCTCATCGGTACGCGCGACCGGATTTTTCCTCCCGAAGCGCAACGCGCCTTCTGGCGTTCGGCGAATGTGCCGACCGCCGAATTGGAAGCGCCACACGCATTTTTCAATTGGTTCAAATGCTGGGACGAGGTGCTCCATGCGGCCGATGATCGATAAGACCCTCATCCGGACACGGTTTGCGCGCAATCTGGAAAGCTACGCGGCGGAAGCTGCGATTCAACGGGAAATGGCCCGCCATCTGCTCGATCAGCTGCATCTCGCGCTCGGGAAACGCGAATTCGAAACGATCGCCGAAATCGGCTGCGGGACGGGGATTCTGACCGACCTTCTGGAGGAACGGTTTGACTTTGCTCAATTGCATCTGATCGATCTGGTTCCGGAGTGCGCTCAATTTCACCGGAATCGAGCCAACGCGCAATTCCACCCGGGGGACGTCGAAACGATGGAGCTGCCGCACGAAGTGGATCTGATTCTTTCGAATGCGGTATTCCAGTGGGTCGACGACCCTGCCATGCTTCTGCGCCGTCTGGCGACGGCGTTGAAACCGGGCGGAATCTTGAGTTTCACGACCTTCGGTCCGGAGAATTGCCGGGAGATCGCCGCGTTGACCGGAACGGGACTGCGCTATTATTCCAGCGCGGAATGGGGGGAATTTCTGAAACCTGAGTTCGAACTTCTCGCCTGTTCCGATGAACGGTACATTCTGGAATTTCCCGATCCGCTGGCGGTGCTGCGTCATCTGAAATCGACCGGCGTCACCGGCGTCGCGCCGACGGAGCGCTGGAACCGGCGGAAACTTACGGAATTCCGTCACCGTTACCGGGAGATGTTCTCGCTGGATAATCAACATGTTTCCCTCACCTATCATCCGCTCACACTGACGGCAAGGAGATACAAATCATGAGCGTTTATTTCATCAGCGGCATCGACACCGGCATCGGCAAAACCATCGCCACCGGAATTCTGGCCGCCGCATTACATCGTTCGGGCTGCAACGTCATCACCGCGAAACTCATCCAGACCGGGAACGACGGATTCTCCGAAGATCTGGATATGCATCGGAACATGATGAAATGCCCTTCCTTCCCCGAAGATTGCGCCGGGTTGACCGCGCCTCAAATCTTCCATTTTCCCGCCTCTCCTCACCTCGCGGCGGCGCTGGAGAAGCGTTCGATCGATTTTCCGAAAATCGATCAGGCGCTGAAAACGCTTGCTCAGAAGTATGAAATCGTCCTGCTCGAAGGCGCGGGCGGCTTGATGGTTCCGCTCACGGAAGATCTGCTCACCATCGACTGGGCGGCGGAACGGAATTATCCGCTGCTGCTGGTCACCTGCGGGCGGCTCGGCAGCTTGAATCACACGCTTCTTTCGATCGAAGCTGCGGCGCGCCGCGGAATGAAATTATCCGGGGTGCTCTACAACTGGTGCGCCGATTCCGACCCGGTGATCGAAGAGGACTCCTGCCGCATGATTGGAAAATATCTGAAAAAATATGGATATTCTCCGACGGTGGTGAAGATTCCGCATTACGACGGAAATCATGTGCCTGAAATCGATGTTGCGTCGATCTTTAAAGGAGAAGCATCATGTTGACGACAAAAGATTTGCTTGCTCTCGACCGGAAATTGCTGTGGCACCCCTACGCCTCCACCCGGACGCCGTATCCGGCCAATCTCGCCGCCTCGGCTTCCGGTACCCGCATCCATCTTGCCGACGGCACGGAATTGATCGATGCGGTTTCAAGCTGGTGGTGCGTCTGTCACGGTCACAATCACCCGGCGATCGTCGAAGCGGTACGCCGCCAGGCGGAGAAACTCATGCAGATCATGTTCGCAGGCTTCACCCACAAACCGGCCATTCATCTTGCCGAACTGCTGACGGCGGCGCTGCCCCCTCGCCTGAACAAGGTATTCTTCTCCGATTCCGGCTCCGTAAGCGTCGAATGCGCCCTCAAGATGGCGCTCCAGTATCAATATGCCCGCGGCGAACGCACCCGGAACCGGTTCGCCACCGTGCGGGGCGGTTATCACGGCGACACGATCGGCGCAATGTCGGTCAGCGATCCCGAGGGGATGCATCAGATGTTCGAAGGGGTTCTGGGACGGCACTTTTTCGCACCGCGCCCGGCGGTGCGTTTCACGGAAGCGTGGGATCCGGCCGCCTTCGAACCGATGGAAACGTTGCTGGAGCGTCACGGAAATGAGATCGCCGCAGTCATCCTCGAACCGGTGTTTCAGGGAGCGAACGCGATGAATTTCTATCATCCGGAATATCTTCGCATGTTGCGCGAAGCGACCCGGGAACGGGGGATTTTACTGATTCTTGACGAAGTTGCCACCGGCTTCGGCCGAACGGGGAAATTCTTTGCGATGCATTACGCGAACATCACTCCGGACATTCTCTGCGTCGGCAAGGGGCTGACCGGTGGAGCAATCACGCTCGCCGCCACCGTCGCCTCCGAAGAGGTCGCCGACGCGATTTCCGCCGTTCCGCCGGGGAAATTCATGCACGGCCCGACCTTCATGGCCAATCCGCTGGCCTGCGCCGCCGGATGCGCCTCGCTCGAACTTTTCAACCAATACGACTGGGCGGGAAACGTCGCGGCCATTGAAGCGCAGCTCCGGCGCGAACTTGAAACGCTCCGGCCGCTGGAAAATGTCGCCGACGTCCGCGCCCTCGGCGCCGTCGGCGTGGTGGAATTGAAGCGGACTCCGACTCCGGAAACCGTTCAGGAAATCGTATTGCAGACCGGAGTGTGGCTCCGCCCCTTCGGCAACTGGCTCTACACGATGCCGCCCTTCATCACGACGCCGGCGGAGATCACAACGATCGTCAACGCGATGCGGGAAATTGCGTCTCGGCATTGAGCCGGTCGAAAAACTCCTTCATGAAAGCGGCCCGTTCCCGGGCCGCTCTCCGACCCGGTTCAGTCAACATGGCCTCCGGCAGTTTCCGCAATTTCACCAGATATTCCCGGTAGGCGGTGTCCTCCCGGCTGTAGGCGGCGGAATTGAGCGCCTCTTCACGCGTATTGTGGAGCCGGGCATGTTCCCGTCCGGCGAAAAGAAATGCACGCCCGATTCCGACTGCGCCGAGGGAATCAAGTTTATCCGCGTCATAGACGATCTCCGCCTCCGGCGACGTCGGGCGCTCTCCGGACCGGTAACGATGGGTGCGAACCGCGGCGACGACCCGGTCAACCGTACCGGAATCGACGCCGAATTCCCTGAGCAGTTGTCCGGCAAGTTCCGCGCCCTGCCGGGCATGACAGAATTTTCCTTTGGCGGCCATCTCCTCGGGGCGGGCGAAATCATGCAGCAACGCCGCCAGGCGCACGATCTGTAAATCGACGCCCGGCAATTCGGCGGCAAGGAGTTCGGCATTGTGCAGAACCCGCAGCGTGTGGTCGAAATCGTGACAACCGGATGCATCGTCAAGTTTCGCCCTGACCCGCGCGGAAAGACGTTCGAAAAGCTCCGCAAACGTCATCGTCATTGCAGAAACTCCACGCCGATCCCCAGCAGTCGTCCAACCTGAAAGACCACGAATGTGAGCGTATAAGCCACCACTGTAAATCCGACGATCTGAAGTCCGGTCAACGCCCAGGAACCGGTTTCGCGTCGCACCACCGCGATCGTCGCGATGCACGGTATCGTCAGCAGACAGAAAAGCATGATGCAGAACGCCTGCAACGGCGTGTAACTGCGCCGTAACTGCTGCTGAAGCGTCGACGCCGACGCTTCGGCATCCTCAATCGAGAACAACACCCCCAGCTGAGCGACGAACAACTCCTTCGCCGCCGTCGCCCCGATCAAGGCGGAACTCACCCGCCAGTCGAACCCGACCGCCTGAAGCGGAATTGCCAGCACTTTACCGATTCTTCCGGCCAGCGAATATTCCAGAAGTTCGGCGCGCATCGCACCGCGAAGCGGGGCGATTTCCCGGGAGCGTTCTTCCTCGCTCAACGTTTGATCGTGTTCGATTGCGGCGATCTGCGCCGGATAATCCTGCGTAAAAGAGGTGCGGACCGGGAAGGTGTTGATGACGAAGAGGATCACGGAGGCGGTCAGAATCAATGTCCCCGCTTTCTGCAGATACATCACCGCGCGCTCCCACATCTGAATGAGAATGCTCTGAAACGTCGGCATCCGATAGGGCGGCAATTCCATCACGAACACCTCGCCGTCCCCCTTGAAAAGCGTCGATTTAAGCAGCAGCGCGCAGCCGAGCGCCACCACCACGCCGATGAAATACATGATGAACATCACCGCCGCCTGATAACGCAGCGCAAAAAATGCCGGAATGATCATCGCGTAAATCGGCAGCCGTGCCCCGCAGCTCATGAAGGGGATCACCAGAATCGTCGTGAGCCGGTCGCGTTCGGATTCGATCGTCCGCGTCGCCATCACCGCCGGCACCGAGCAGCCGAACCCCAGCAGCATCGGAATGAAACTCTTGCCGTGCAGCCCGAAAAGATGCATGAAGCCATCCATCACGAACGCCGCACGCGCCATGTACCCGGTCCCCTCCAGAAATGCAATCGCCATGAAGAGCAGCAGAATGTTCGGCAGAAAAATCAATACACCGCCGACCCCGCCGATGATCCCCTCGATCACCAGCCGCCGGAAGAATTCCGCCTGCCCCGTCGGCCACAGCGCGTTGACCAGATCCGCCAAACCTTCGAAAAGCGTCTCCAGCCACATCATCGGATATTCCCCCAGGACAAAGGTGAAGAGGAACATCAAATACATCATCACCAGAAAAATCGGCAGTCCGAGAAAACGGTTGGTCACCACCCGGTCGATCACGTCGGAAAGCTGCCGCCGCCGGTCGTGACTGATTTGAATCGCCTCCCGGCAGGCGCCGGCGATCACACCGTAGCGGTAATCGGCCATCAACGTCTCGCTGTTGATACCGTTGCGGGTGGTGATTTTTCCGCGCCACTCCTCCGCAGGCTGCAGCAGCGACGCGAACTCCGCCCGGTTGCAGATTTCCGGATCGTTCTCCAGCAGTTTGATTGCGAAATAACGCGCCGGAATCCGTCGGTTTTCCGGGCGCAGAAGCGGTTCGACCGCCTCGGTCAAAGCCCGGATCGCCTGATCGGTCTTCGGACCGTATTTCGGTTTGACCGGCCGGCGCGGAGCGGGATCGTTGGCGATGCGGTAAATCATTTCACGCAAATCATCCATTCCGTTTCCGGCCGAACCGACCGTCTGGACGACCGGAGCTCCAAAAAAGGCGGAGAATTTCTCGAAATCAATCTCCAGCCCGCGCTCCTTTGCATCGTCGATCATGTTGAACACCAGCACCATCGGAAGATCCAGCTCCGCCAGTTGCGTCGTCAGATACAAATTGCGCTGCGCATTTCCGGAATCAATCACGTTCAAAATCAGATCGATCCCGCCGTCCACCAGTTCCCGGAACGCCACGCGTTCTTCCGGCGACGTCGAAGATAAACTGTAAACCCCCGGAAGATCGATCACCTCCACAGCCAGATCGTGAATCCGGAATCCGCCGGTTTTGCGCTCCACGGTAACGCCGGGATAATTTCCGACGTGCTGCCGTGTGCCGGTCAATTGATTGAAAATCGTCGTCTTGCCGCAATTCGGGTTGCCGGCGAGCGCGATTCGGAATGTCGTCTTCATTGCCGCATCCATCTCTTTCTACGCCTCAGGACATCACTTTGACCAGAATGTAACGCGCATCCGACGCGCGCAACGACAGACTGCTGCCCATGACCTTGACCCGCATCAGATCGCCCAGCGGAGCCCTGCCCTCAAATTCGAGCAAGGTTCCCGTGACCAGCCCGAGGTCGGCGAATTTCTTGACGCCGCGCAGATTTTCGCCGACGCGCATGACGACGGCGGATTTCCCCTTCGGAAGTTTATCAAGCGAAATCCATTCGCTCGAATCATCGGAAGTGGCGATCTTCGGCATCGTTTCCTCCAGATACCGGCGCAGTTCCCGGCAGTCGTCGCGCTCACCGATCGCCTCGGCCAGCACGACGAAACGGGAAAGCACCGTTTCGCCGATCAGATGTTCGATCCGGCACGCGGCGCTGTCGGCAGTTTCGGAATCAAGCTTGAGGATTTCTGAAAAAAATCGTTTGAGCACTGCGTGACGATGACGGATCACCGCCGCCTTCTCCGCCCCGAGCGAGGTGAGCACCACCGGCGAATGCGATTGATAATTGATCAATCCGCGCACGGAAAGCGCCTGCAACGCATTCGTGACCGACGGCATTTTTACGTGAAGCCGGTCGGCGATGTCCTTGGTATGAGCATGGCCGTTGCGTTCGATGATTTCGGCGATTGCCTCGAGGTAATCTTCCAGGCTGCTGGAAATGAGATCGTTGTCGCTCATGACGATTATTTCCTTCCGTATTTCTCATTGCACGGCATAATATACAGCCTGCACGCTCATTTTGCAACGCATTCAGCAGAACTTCTCCGCCTTTCGCGAAATACTTTTTCCCCGCCCGGGATAAATGCGGTTAAAAAAAAATAGTTTCTGTTAATTGCGAATTCAGTTTTTCGGAAATAAACTATATAAAGCGGAAAAAATCCGCCATGTAAACGGTTAATTAAAGGAGCCGAAAAATGTTCAAGACCGCGGTGCAGCTGTATTCGTTCCGTGAGCAGAGCGCGAAGGATTTCGTCGACATGCTCAAACTCGTGGCCATCATCGGATTCAAGGGAGTGGAACCGGCCGGGTTCTACAATCTTACGCCGCGGGAGTTCAAAAAGATCGTCAACGACCTCGGCATGGAGGTGTGCTCCGCCCACAGTCCGTGGTGCCGTTCGGTGGAAAGCATTCCGGAGATCGTCGACACCCTCGGCGAACTCGGACTGAAAACCGCCTGCTGCGGATACGGACCGAACGAGTTCAAGGATCTCGACGCGATCAAAGCGACCGCCGAACTCACTTCGGCGATGCAGCAGAAATTCGCCGAGAACGGCATCACCCTCTTCCAGCACAACCATTTCTGGGAATTCGACCGCATCGACGGACGGCTTAAATATGAAATTTATGCCGAACTCTGCCCGAAGGTGATGTTTGAAATCGACAGTTACTGGTCGGCCAACCACGGCAAGGAAGATCCGGTCGCAATCATGAAGCAGTTCCGTGAACGGACGATTCTTCTTCATATGAAGGACGGCGTCTTCGATCCGGACATCCCGATGCTGCCGCTCGGCAGCGGCAAAATGCCGATCCCGCAGGTGCTCGCCGCCGCCGATCCCGCCAAAGTCGAATGGGTCATCGCCGAACTCGACAACTGCGTGATCGACATGTACCGCGGCATGAAGAAAAGCTATCTCTATCTTACGCAGAGCGGCCTCGCCATCGGCAACCGCTGAGGTTGATTCCAAGTATCGAAAAGAGGAATTTTGAATTTATGGAAAAAACCAAGATCGGCATCATCGGCTGCGGAATGATCTCCAACGCCTACATCAACGCCGCCAAGCGTTTCCACGCCATCGAAATCGCCGGCTGCGCCGACATCAAACCGGAAGTGGCGCAGGCCAAGGCCGCAGAACACGAAAATCTCTTTCCCGCCATGAGCGTGGACGAACTTCTCGCGAAGAAGGAGATCGAACTGGTCATCAACCTGACCGTTCCCAAAGCCCACACCGCGGTCAACATGCAAATCCTCCAGGCCGGCAAACACGCCTATTGCGAAAAACCATTCGGCGTCGACATGGACGAGGCGAATAAAGTCATGGACTACGCCAAAAGCCGGAATCTCCGGGTCGGCTGCGCTCCGGACACCTTCCTCGGCGGCGGCCAGCAGACCGCGCGCAAGTTGATCGATGACGGCTGGATCGGACGCCCCGTCGCCGGAACCGCCATCGTCATGGGGCGCGGCCCGGAAAAATGGGCCCATGCGCCGTTCTTCTACGATGTCGGCGCAGGGCCGATGCTCGATCTCGGGCCCTATTACATCACCGCGCTGGTCAATCTGCTCGGCCCCGCCAAAAGCGTGACCGCAGTCACCGCGAAGTTCGAAGAGAGCCGCGTCGGCGGTCCGGACACGGTGCCGCACGTCTATCCGGTCAACGTCACCACCCACCTCACCGGCGTGGTGGAATTCGAATGCGGCGCGTTGATCACGGTGATTTCGAGCTTCGAAGTTTACAAACATGGTCACGCGCCGATCGAAATCTACGGTACCGCAGGTTCTCTTCAGGTGCCGGATCCGAACACCTTCGGCGGGCCGGTCAAAGTCTGCCGGGCCGGTTCGTCCGAATGGATCGAGTGCCCGCTGTCACACGGTTATACCGACAACTCCCGCAGCATCGGTGCGGTCGACATGGTTTACGCCCTCAAATCGGGACGCGCCCACCGCGCCAACGGCGACCAGGCCAACCATGTGCTGGAAATCATGCTCGCATTCGACAAATCCAGCAAGCTCGGAAAAAAGGTCGAATTGACCACCAGCTGCAGTCGCCCCGCCCCGCTGCCGATGGGACTCGAAGACGGCGAACTTGACGATTGAAAAACATCGCAAAGTGAAAACGGAAACGGCCCGGTTGAAGTGATTTCAACCGGGCCGTTTTTCTGATTTCAGCGGCAATCCGCCACAGGAAGGAAACTTAACGGTAACACTTCCAGGTTACGGATTTAACGCTGTCCCACATACCCGACTCAATATCGATCTTCTTGCGGGAGCTGGTCGCAACCGGAATCGGCACATGGGTGAAGGTGTCATTCCAATG
>CALXNS010000123.1 GCA_944389815.1 uncultured Victivallis sp.
GATGCGCCGTCAACGGCACCGGACGCCCGGTCAACCAGCGCGGGATGAGCACACTCGTCGCGGGCGCCAGCCCTCCGAACATCACCAGCAACGCCACCGTCCAGAGAATCACCGGATTGTCCTGATAACCGATCAAATTGGTGTCATTCAAGCTGAACCCCGCGTTGCAGAATGCCGAAACCGACGTGAACACCCCCTCCCACAAGGCCTGAGGCCATTTCGCCCCCGCACCGAGAAACGCCAGCGCCAGAATCATCGCACCAGCAAGCTCAACGATGAAGGTAAAACGCAGCACCAGTATCAGCGAAGCAAACAAATCCCGGTGATCACTGTCCGCCATCCGGGTCATCACCCGTTCCTGCGCCAGCGAAAGCCGTCGGCCAATTGTGAACAACACCACCGTGGCGATCGTCATGATTCCAATTCCGCCAAGCTGTACCAGAAGCAGAATGAAAAACTGCCCCAGCCAGGTGAAATCCCCGGCTGAATTCAATGGCGTAAGCCCGGTCACACATGCGGCGCTCACCGCAGTAAAGGCCGCATCCAGAATCCCGGTTTCGTCCTCGGCGGCCCCCGGCAGATTGAGCAGCAGAGCACCCAGCACGCAGAGCAGAAAAAAGGTCATGAAAAGAATCCGTGCCGGATAATGCAACACCATCTCCCAGCCGGATTGCGTCTCCGATTCATAACGCCCGCTTCCGCGGAAGCCGAACAGCAGCACCAGCGACACCAGTGACGTGATCACCGACAACAGACCGAGATGCGGGAAAAACAGTCCAAGCAAAATGATCACCGCGCCGACAATGCACCAGCCGCTGCCAATCCGTCTCAGCCATCGGTTCCGGCGCCATGCCCAACGGCCAAAAAGCCAGAGCGCCACCAGCCCGCTCGCCGCAAGACAGTAACGCGACAACATTGAAACCGAACCGGCAAAGATCCCGCTGGCACTGCTCAAAAATACGAAAATCGACGCGCCCAGCGCCGTCAACCGCTCCGGGTTCGTCCGATTCGCCGCCATCACCGGCGCGGAGAACGACTCCAGATCCATCAACGAAAACACCGAAATCACCGCTCCGGAAAAGAACAGCAGCGCAAGAAACGGATTCTCCGACAGAAACGGCCACAGCAATACCCCCAGCCCCGCCAGACCGATTCCTCCGAATGCTTTCCCCAGCCGCGGCGCCCGCAACAGGAAAATCGCACAGGCAAGTTCACTGCCGCCGGCAATGCCGGCTATCACCAGCCGCGGCCAGAGAAAACCCGCGTGAAACGGCGACCACAACGCCAGCCAGATGAAAAAAGGAAACAGCGTCGCCAGCACGCCGACCGCGAAAAAATAACGGTTGATCGGGCGGATTCGATGTTTCATGGTTCCGATTCCAACATCCCTGCAAATAGAACATCATTCAAACAAATACTCACTCTTAAAATACCATCGCTGCGGCGGAAAGTCAAACCCGGAATCCCTTTCCGGTTGAAAAAAACACTCCCGAATGATATATTGCCAATAAATTCAGACAATAAATTCACATTTTCCGGCACCCAAATGACGATCCTGAAAAAATTCATCCACTATTACCGCCCCTACCGCATGATCTTCTGCGCCGACATGGCCTGCGCGCTCGCCGTCTGCGTAATCGACCTCGCCTTCCCCCAGATTCTGCGTTTTCTCACGACGGACACCTTTCTGCGACCCGCAGACGAGGTCTTCCGCCTCCTCTGGTGGATCGGCGCAGGACTGCTCGGCATGTATCTGATCCGGTACGGGTGCCAGTATTTCATCACCAATCAGGGACACGTGATGGGCGCGAAAATGGAACGCGACATGCGCCGCGACCTCTTCGATCATTTCCAGCGGCTGCCCTTCTCCTATTATGACCGCAACAACACCGGAGAGATGATGTCGCGACTCGTCGCGGATCTCTTCGACATCACCGAACTCGCGCATCACGGTCCGGAAAATTTAGTCATTTCAGTGCTCAAGGTCTGCGGTGCATTCCTGCTTTTAATGTTCATCAACGTGAAAATGACCCTCATTCTGCTGGCCGTCACCGTGCTGATGGCGATCTTCAGCCTCGTCCAGAACCGGAAAATGCACGCGGTATTTCTCGACAACCGGAAAAAAATCGCCACGGTCAACGCCCTCATCCAGGATTCGCTCGCCGGAATCCGCGTCGTCAAATCCTTCGCCAACGAAGACCTCGAACGAAGCAAATTCGGCAACGGAAACGATCGTTTCCTTGACTCCAAAGTGAGCAGTTACCGCGTTATGGCCACCTTTCACGCGGGAAACAATTTCTTCCAGGGACTGCTCTACACCGTGATTCTCACCAGCGGCGGATATTTCATCGTCAAGGGAACGCTCGAACCGGCCGAACTGGCGATTTATGCGCTTTACATCGGAATTTTCCTCAATCCGATCGAAGTGCTCATCAACTTCACCGAACAATTCCAGAAAGGTTACTCCGGGTTTCGCCGTTTTCTCGAAATCCTCGAAACCGTTCCGGAAATCTCCGACGCCCCCGACGCGAAGACACTTTCCTACGTCCGCGGCGTGATCCGTTACGACCACGTCTCCTTCCGTTACGCCGAACACGCTCCGGTCCTCAACGACGTTTCACTTGAAATTCAGCCAGGCAGAACCGTCGCCCTCGTCGGCCCCTCCGGCGGCGGAAAAACCACCTTCTGTTCGCTTCTGCCGCGTTTTTACGACGTAAGTTCCGGTTCCGTCTCCATCGACGGTCACGACGTCCGGAGCGTCACGCTCAAATCCCTCCGCGGCACCATCGGCATCGTCCAGCAGGAGGCGTACATGTTCGCCGGCACGCTGCGCGAAAACATCGCCTACGGCCGGCCCGGCGCCACCGACGAAGAGATCATTGAAGCGGCGAAACGCGCAAACATTCATGATTTCATCATGGGGCTGGCCGACGGGTACGACACCTACGCCGGCGAACGCGGCGCCCGTCTCTCCGGCGGCCAGAAACAGCGCATCGCCATCGCCCGGGTGTTCCTGAAGAATCCGCCGATCCTGATCCTCGACGAGGCGACCAGCGCCCTCGACAACGAGAGCGAACGTCACATTCAAACCGCGCTGGAAGAACTCTCGCGCGGCCGGACCACCATCGTCATCGCCCACCGTTTGAGCACGATCCGCCGGGCCGACGAAATCATCGTCATCGACGATCACGGCATCAAGGAGCGCGGCACCCACGCCGAACTCATCGCCGCCAACGGACTTTATGCAAAATATTACCGGATGCAGTTCGACGGGCTTGAGGGAGTGTTCTGATCCTCGAAGAGTTCGAGCGGCCGCACGATCATCATCAATCGACCGCGGCCGTTCACCGGATCGGTCAGGCGAACTCGCGCCAGGCTTCCGCGCTCCACCCAGATTTGAAACGCATTTTTTCGATCCATTCCGACGATATCCGCCAGAAGCGACATGATGACGCCACCGTGGGAAAACACGGCGATCCGTTTCCCTGGAGAATCGCAGATATCGCGCCACACCGCCCGCGTCCGGGCGGCAAACGCCGCCACCGTCTCTCCGCCGGGAAAGGAGAATTCATTGTTGCCGAAGTTCCATTGCCCGAGTAATTCGGCATCCGCTCCGGTCAACCCGGCCACCGAACGCTCCGTCCAGGAACCGAAATCAAATTCATTGAGCCGGTCGTCCCGAACCGCCGCCGCAAGCCACTCCGCGCCAGCCTCGCCCGCCGCCGATGCGCACGCCTCCAGCGTCTGCGAAACCCGCAGCAGCGTTCCGGCATACACCGCATCGAAGTGTTCCTTTGACAGAAAACGCCCGCAGGCGGCGGCTTCCCGCCGTCCCTTCTCGCTCAACGGCATCCCGCACTGCCCGATCAATCGTCCATTCGCCCGTTCCGGCAACGAACCGTGACGGACGAAATAAACGATCTTTTCGACAGAAGCACCTTCCGCAGACGTCATCACATACCTCTCAATTACTTCTCGAAAAGCTGCCGGACGGCATCCACGCTCTTCTGCAGCTCTTCACCGACATTGCTGCCGCCTTCTGAAAGCGCATCAAGCGTATCTTTTCCGGTCTGGCTGAGCGCATCTCCGAGCGCCTTGAAATTCTCCGATGTGATTCCGAACGCCCGTCCGCCGTCGGCGATCGCCGCCAGCAATTCCAGGAAGAGATCGTTCAACGTCTCGCCGAAAGGCTTGCCCTCGCCGATATCGGTCAATTCCACTGCGGGAAGCGTCAGCGTCAATTCCGTATTCAGCAGCGCCGAGGAGAGCAGTGCCTTCACATTCGAAACCTTGAGCAGCCGGATGACAACCTCCTTCTTCGCGGCGCCGGACACTTCCGAAGTTTCCTCCGTCTCTTCGCCGGTCTTCTCATCCAAGCCGGCAAAACGTTCGATATTCCGCTGAATGTCCGTCAGGTTGCAACTCCCGTCCAACATGACTTCCACATCCACGGCCATTCCCGAGACCGTCACCTCTTCCACCACGATCTTATCGCTGAAAAGCGACATCGGCTGCACCTGCACGACCACGTGATCCAACGTCAACGCCTCCGGCACCAGATATCCTTCCGGATTTCCGACCCGGAACCCGACCATCTCGATCCGACCCGCGAAAAGCGAACTCGAAAACGATTCGATATTCACCTCCGTCCCCGTCGCCATTGAACCAACCTTGCGGATCACACCCTCAATGAGAATATCCCGCATCAATGCCAGAAGCACGATCACCACCAGCAGAATACCGAGCGTCCAATAGACCATCTTGAGCCGTTTCCGCAGCCGCCGGTCGCGCGGCGTCTCGGACTTCACATCCGCTCCCTCCGGCTGCCAGCGCTCGCGAACCGCTACAATCTCATCATCTTCTTCATCGTTATGACTGTTATTGGGAAGATCGCTCATGACTACTCCTTCACCCCGTATTTCGCCGCCATTTTCGCCAGTGCGGCCTGTTGTTTCGCACTCAAACGGCCTCCGGCAGAGTACTGCCGGACCAATGATTCGAAAAAGACCTTGTCATCATAAGTGTAACGCCCTTTACGGACCGGTTCGGCCCACTGCGTCACCTTGCCGAGTTCCTCCAGAAGATGCGCGACGGCAACCGTTTCCGCACCGGAATTTTCCCCTTCCGGTCCCGGTTCGGCGCCGAGGATCGCATCGACCCGGGCCGGATCGGTCAATTCGCCTCGATACTTCCCCGCCATTTTCGCCAGTGCGGCGGTCTGTTTCTCCGACAGCGCCTTCCCGCCGAGCGCCTGTTTCCGAAGCGATTCGAAGAATTTCTTATCATCGTAAGTGAAACGCCCCTTCTTCGTCGGCGGCTCAAACGTCACATGTTCAAACGCAGCGAACAATGCCGGATAATCGACTTTCGCCGCCGCTGCCTGCGACGCCTCGCGCCGCTCTTCGCGCTCCGCACGGGAATTCACCGCCTGATCCAGCAGCTCCCGCTGCGCTCCGGAAAGCGCCGCCAGCCGCTCCGGCGGAATTCGATCCACATACCGGGCCGCCAGCGCCAGCAGTGCCTGATGCTGCCGCGGCGAGATCCGTTTCCCGCCTTCCAGCGCCTCACGCACCGAGCGGACGAATTTCCCGTCGTCATACGTGCGGCGCCCCACCTTCTGCGGTGCGTCGAATTCAACTCCGTCGAATAGTCTCAGCAGCGATTCCGCCTCCGATGTCGGCAGCAGATCCGCTTCGCGCGCCTCCGCCAGCCACGGCGAGAAACGATCGTAGAATTCGTGCATCATTCCAACCCAGCCGATTTTGCCCTCTTCGACCTCGTCGAGTTCCGTCTCCATCTGCGCGGTAAAGCCGATATCGAAGAGCGCCGGAAGGCGCGACACCAGAAAATCATTCACGGAAAACCCCAGTTCCGTCGGCACCAGTTTCCCCTGTTCGCGGTTCACATAATCTCGATCCTGGATCGTCCGCAGAATCGTCGCATACGTTGAAGGCCGGCCGATGCCGTTCTCCTCCAGCGCCTTGATGAGCGACGCCTCCGAAAAACGCGGCGGCGGTTCCGTGAATTTCTGCTCGTTTCCAAACGATTTCAACTTGAGTTCGTCCTTTTCCGCAAGAGAACCAAGCACCGCAGATTCCGCGCTCTCGTCCTTGCGGCGGGCGGCATCCTCGTAGACGCGCGAAAACCCAGGAAACACCGGCACCGTCGCCGTCGCCCGGAAGGTGTACGTCTTCGAATCCGCTCCTGCGACGGCGACATCCACCGTCGTAAGATTCTGAACGGCCGGCGTCATCTGACTGGCCACGAAACGACGCCAGATCAAAGAATAAAGCTTCAACTGCTGCGCGTCGAGGTATGGCGCCATCGCCTCCGGCGTGCGCCGCACGTCGGTCGGACGAATCGCTTCGTGCGCCTCCTGGGCGGCGGCCTTGTTGCGGAAAAAATTCGGCCGCGACGGAACGTATTCCGCCCCATAGGCATTCCGGATGAACTCCGCCGCCGCATGCTGCGCCTCGCGTGCGATCGTCACGGAATCGGTTCGCATGTAGGTGATTAAACCGACCGTGCCGCCTTCGCCGATATCCACGCCTTCATAAAGCTGCTGCGCGTAACGCATGGTGCTCGTCGCAGTATAATGCAGCGAAACATTCGCCGCCTGCTGCAATGTGCTCGTGGTGAACGGCGGCGGTGCATTCCGACGCCGTTCTGCCGTCACGACGGACGAAACCTGTGGCGCCCCACCGCCGCGGACGGCCTCCAACACCAGACCGGCTTCCGCTTCGGAACCGAACCGGAAATCACGGCCGTCCACCTTGAACAACCGCGCCCGGAAATCATCCCCTTCCGGCGTTGCGAACTCCGCTTCAAAAACCCAGTACTCCTCGGGCTTGAACTCCCGGATGGCACGTTCACGCTCCACCACCAGCCGCAACGCCGCCGACTGCACCCGTCCGGCGCTGCATCCCTTCTCGATCCGCGACCAGAGCAGCGGACTGACCTGATAACCGACGATTCGATCCAGCACCCGCCGCGCCTGCTGTGCATCGACCAATTTCTGATTGATTTCGCCTTTTTCCTCCAGGGCGCGTTCGATGGCGCTCCGGGTGATCTCGTGAAACGTCACCCGATAAAAGGGCGCACGGGTGCTGCCAGAGAGCACTTCGTGCAGATGCCAGGCGATCGCCTCCCCTTCCCGATCCGGGTCGGGTGCGAGATAGATTTCATCGGCCTTCTTCGCCGCCGCGCGGAGATCCCGGACGACGGTTTTGCTCCGCGGCGTATCCACGTACTGCGGCGCAAAGTCATGCGCGACATCGACGCCGAGCTCCCGTTCAGGCAGATCGCGGATGTGTCCCATCGACGCAATGATATTATAATCCTTCCCCAACATCTTCCCGATCGTCCGGGCTTTCGTCGGAGATTCCACAATCAACAATTTCGACATAAATTTTCCTCTTCCACCGTACTGTGCCGCTGCTTTCCATACGCGCGCGCACATACGCAAGCGTATATAACTACATTACCGCCGTAACAGTGGAAATGTCAAGCCCTTTCCGGAAAAATTTCGTCTTCCGCCTCAATCCGGCCGTTCCTATCCGTCATTCTTCGCCGGCGGCGGAAAGAGGAGCGGCTGCGGGGAACGGGAGAAGGAATTTTGGAAATCCGCTCTTGCGGAATCATTTTTTTCATGTATATTACCTTCTGAAATTGTGAAGAAATTCTACGGCTGGGAAATGCGTGGCAGGAGGGAGGCTCAATGAACGAAAAGGCGAAAATCGGCGTGGCGGGTCTGGGCGTCATGGGTGAAAACCTCGCGCTCAATCTGGCCGACCACAAAATCATGACCGCGGTCTGGAACCGGTCTCCGGAACGGACGCACACATTTCTCGCCCGTGCAGGCGAAGAGAAAACGCATCTGCACGGCTGCGAAACCATCAACGATTTCACCGGAGCGCTGGAAAAACCCCGCCGAATCCTCCTGATGGTCAAGGCCGGAAAGCCGGTCGACGACTGCATCGCTTCGCTGCTTCCATCGCTGGAGCGCGACGACATCATCATCGACGGCGGCAACAGCCATTATCTCGACACCGCCCGCCGCGAACGCGAACTGGCCGAACACGGCATCCGGTTCGTCGGACTCGGCGTCTCCGGCGGCGAAGAGGGCGCCCGCCGCGGCCCGGCGCTGATGCCGGGTGGAAATCGTTCCGCCTGGCCGGAGATTGAAACAATTCTCAAGACCATCGCCGCCAGAGCGGAAGACGATTCCCCCTGCTGCGAATGGATCGGCCCTGAAGGTGCCGGGCATTTCGTCAAAATGGTTCACAACGGCATCGAATACGCCGACATGCAGCTCCTCGCCGAAGGATATGCTTGTCTGCGCGACCGCCTCGGGTTGAAACCGGCGGAAGCCGCCGCCGTTTTCCGGCGCTGGAATAATGGCCCCCTGCAGGGGTATCTAACTGAAATTACAGGAAAAATCCTCGATGCGGTCGATCCCGAAACCCATACGCCGCTGATCGATGAAATCCTCGACGCTCCCGGTCAGAAAGGAACCGGTCAATGGACCAGCGAAAGCGCTCTCGCATTCGGGGAACCGGTTCCAACGCTGACCGCCGCCCTTTACGAGCGACTGCTCAATGCCGATAAAATCCGCCGCGAAACCGGAGCCGGACTCTTTCCAACCTCCGACGTTACGGAGCCCGGTGGCCGGAATGAGAACTCCGGAACGGCCGCCGTCACGACAGATGATCTCGAATCGGCACTCTTCGGGGCAAAAATCTGTTCCTATGCACAAGGGTTTGCGCTCCTGAAGGCGGCCGGGCTGCGTTTCAACTGGCGGCTCGACTTCGGTTCGATTGCCAGAATCTGGCGCAGCGGGTGCATCATCCGGGCACGTTTCCTCGACGACATTGCACGGGCGTTCGAGCGGGATCCGGAACTGGACAATCTGATGTTCGACCCGTTCTTCCGCGAGGCGCTCACCCGGACGCTTCCCGCATGGCGCCGTTGTGTCGCCTCCGGAATTCTTGCGGGAATTCCGCTTCCGGCGCTCGCCAGTGCACTGGAGTATTTCGATTCGAACCGCACCGCGTTTTCGACGGCGAATCTGATTCAGGCGCAGCGCGACTTCTTCGGCGCGCACACCTACGAACGGATCGACCGGCCCCGCGGCGAATTTTTCCACACCGACTGGAGTTCCACATCACTTTACAGAGAGAACCGTTGAATATGAAATCGAAAGTCATGTCCATTGTTTTTTCCGTCTGCACAGCAATTCTTCTCTCCTGCGGCTGCGCGATGTTTGAACCTGATGAGGAGATCACCCCCTCCGACCTGACGCTGGAAGAACTTCAGGCAAAACGCCGCCACGCCATGGATCCGCAACGCCATTACGCGACGGCAAAAACCACGCTGCAACGCCAGAGCGTCAGCACCGAGCGCTTCCTCGACGACCCCGATGAATCGATCGTCCTCGTGCAGTTCGAGCGTCCGGACAAAATCAACATGACCACCTTCGTCGACAACGAGCCCTCCCACAGCGTCATCACCAACGGCGACGCCGGGTGGATCGTCACCTATGACGGACGCGATTCGAAAACCGCCGAACTCTCGCCCGAACAGCTCGCACACATCCGACTGCTCTCACACATCTCTTCACCGGAAGGAAAACTTCAGGAATTCTTCCGCGAAATCGAAGTCGTCCGATGCCGCAATGACGAAGGCGACTTCTACAAGCTCATCTGCCGCAATGACGGTCAGGATCCGGTGGAGGTCTACATCGATGCAAACGATTATCTCACGCGCCGCATGCGCGCGGTTCTCAACATCAACAACAACACGATTAAATACGATTCACGCATTCTGCGTTACGCGCTCTTCGACGGCGTGATGGTTCCGGTCGAAACCACCGTCCGGCAGAACGGAGTCAAGCAGACGAGCAAGGTTCTACTCTACCGGCTCGACGTGCCCTTCAAGGAACAGGACTTCCTGCCGCCCGCCAGGTAACGCGGTCCTCGCGAGGCGGAAATCGAAATCCGACTTCAAATCAGCGTCTGCAGAAAATCATGAAAGATCATGCCGCCAACACCGGAATTTTCAACCCGGAGAAAATCCGTCCCGCCGCCGTTACAGCTGACGATTCGGAGCTGGTGATGACGGTTATTGGCACTTTTTATCCCGAAAACACGCCGCTGCGGGAACTCCTTCTCCGCCACAGTCGCCAGGTGCGCGACAAGGCGCTCGCGCTCCTTGCGGCATCCGGACGGAAACTCGATGTGCGACTCGTCGCCGACGGCGCGATGCTGCACGACATCGGCATCGGTTCGTGTCACGCGCCGAAGATTTACTGTGAAGGGATTCTGCCCTACATCGCCCACGGCGTCGCCGGGGCGGAAATGCTTCGCCGGTACGGCGCCCAACACGGAATCGATCTGGAAGTTTTCGCCCGGATCTGCGAACGCCACACCGGAAGCGGCATCACCGCAGCGGAAGTGCGCGCTCAACAGCTACCGATTCCGGTGCGCGACTATCTGCCGGAGACGCCGGAGGAGAAACTTGTCTGCCTTGCCGACAAATTTTTCTCCAAATCCGGGAATATGCGGGAAAAATCTCTGGAACACATCCGCAAATCCATGGAAAAATTCGGGGCCGACGCCGTTGATCGCTTCGATGAACTGTGCCGCTTTTTCGGAGTTCACTAGCATGTCCGGAATCTCCCGGTTCATCTTTCGCCCCATCAGCGCCTTCCCGCGCGGAACGCTTCTGGCGCTCCTCTCCGACGCGTATTCGTTCGATCGGAGATGTGCCGACTGCTGGCACGGGAACTGGCATGAATTCGACACGTTTTTCTTCGATCACCCGGAAATTGCCGACCGCTGCGGATTTTTCACCGCCGCCCCAGACGGAGAAGCAATTGGGTTCGTCTCCTGGGATCCGCGCCGTTCGCCCGAATTCATCGAAATCGGGCACAACTGCGTCGCCGTCGCCTTTCAGGGCCAAGGAGTCGGAACCATGCAGCTGCGCGAAGCCGTCCGCCGGATCGCGGCAGGAACGAATGCACGCAAAATCCGGGTGACCACCAGCGAACTTCTCCGTCCTGCGCAACGAATGTATGAAAAAACAGGATTCCGCCAAACCGGCCGGGAAAATTGCGGCGATTTTTCCGGCGACCGGATTCATTATGAACTTCTGCTGCCGCTCGAAGGAGATTTACCGTGACGCATTCCTCCGCCCGGATCACCGTCATCGTCGACAACCGCGCCCGCGCCCCTCTTGCCGCGGAACACGGTCTCTCGCTTCGCATCGAATATCGCAATGAAAATTTCCTCTTCGACACCGGCGCGGGAGCCGCGTTCGCCGGTAATCTCGCCGCACTTGGCATCCGGATGGAATCGCTCCGGAAGATCATCCTCTCCCACGGCCACAACGATCACACCGGCGCGCTCTCTCTGCTCGCCGGCGGCGATCTCTGGTGCGTTCCCGGCGTGACGACGCATCGTTACAGCCGCCACACCGGCGTGCCGGTGCGCAACCTCGCAATGCCGCCGGAATGCGTCCAGGCACTCGCGCGCTTCCGGGTTCATGAAACGACCGCCTTCACCGAAATCGCCCCGGGCGTCCTCCTTACCGGACCGATTCCGCGCGCCTCGGGCGAAGATTGCGGCGGTCCGTTCTTCCTCGATCCTGAAGGAATCACCCCCGACCCGATCGCCGACGAACAAGCGATGCTGCTCGACAACGGCGTACTCATTCAGGGGTGCTGTCATGCCGGAGTGATCAATACGCTCGACTGCTGTTTGAACAATCACCCGGAAATTGCCGTTCACACCATCGCGGGCGGCCTTCATCTGCAACACGCCTCCCCCGAACGGCTCGAACAGACCGCCGAAGCCTTCCGCCGCCGCGGCATCCGTGAACTGATATTGCTTCACTGCACCGGGGACGACGCAATTGCCTTCCTGCGTTCGGCGCTCCCGGAGTGCCGGATTCTCACGCCCGGAGCCGGTGAAACGATTGTCTGCGGCAATTGAGAGCGTCCCCGTCCATCTCCGTTTTCGCCGTATCCGTCAGAAACAATGGATGCGGCAAAAACGGCGGCTCGATCAATGTTCCGTCTCCATAACGTCACGAATATCCCAGGGAATATTCGCGATGACGGACTTGAAGGAGCGGATGGTCGGCTGCGAATAAACCGCACCATTCTCATAACCGGAAACGCCGAAGGTGATCGCCACCCCGAGCTTCGTGGCGAGAAAACGGTGCATTCTGCTGTATTGGCCGTTGCACAGATGAATGAAGGGAACGTCGAATTCGCGGTTCAACAGCAGCGTCGTGCGGACGGCTTCCAGAAATTCGGCTTCGGTGTTCACTGCGGTGACGATTTTGAGTATATCCGCGTTGCGCGAACGCTGTTCCCGCAGATAGCCGAGCACCTCTTCGGCAGTACGGGCGGACTGCGTATGCATGTGCGACGACATCAACGCCTTCGCACCGCGCGCGTGGATTTCCTCAATCAATGCCTTCTGCCGGGCGACGGCATCGGGATTCATCGTCAACTCTAGCGGCGACGGGTCATAGAGATCGCCCATCACGTCGATGACTTCCGCGCCCGCCTCGGCCGCGCGCAGAAGATACTCCTGCCGTGCTTCGTCATCGGTTCCGAACCAGCGGTCCGATCGGTAACAAATGAACATGTACGGCAGATGCACCTCGTTCATCAACCGCCGGAACTGATCGACCGTCCGCAGTTCCGGCGCGAGACTGCTGATTTCGACGGCGATTCCGTCGGCGCCGTCGAACTCGGCGTTGCGGGACTTCGCAATCAACTCCTCGATGCTCTCTCCGGCAAACAGCGCAGTGACCGCGGTCGTCTGGCGGTCAAAAAATGACTTCCGGTGTATCATGCCTCTCCAACCTCTTTCTTTTCATTCAACGCAATGTCAGAACCACTTTGCCGATATTTTCACAGCGGCGCAGCACATTATGTGCCGCCTCGACTTCCCGGATCGGAAAAACGGCGTGAATATTGGAAATGAGTTTACACTCCGAAAAGAGCGGCCACAACCGCTCCTGCAACGCCCTCAATATCGCCCCCTTCTCTTCAACCGTCCGACTGCGGAGCGTGCTTCCGATCAACCGGATGCGTTTGCGCCAGACCGTTTCGAGATCGATCGTCGTCTGCGCGCCGCCCATCGTGGCGATCATGATCCAGCGTCCGCCGAAAACCATGTTCCGGAAACATTCGCCCATCTGCGCACCGCCGATGCAGTCGAGCGCCACCGTCACCGGATGCGCAGCGATGACGCTCCGAACGTCCTCCGTGCGGTAATCCAGGACGAAATCCGCCCCGAGACGCCGGACGAACGCCGCCTTCTCCGGTGAATCGATCGTCGTGATGACCGTCGCGCCGCAGAGTTTCGCATATTGAATCGCCGCCAGGCCGACCCCCGAGGCGCCCGCCTGCATATAGAAGACGTCCCCAGGCTTCAGGCCGCCAGCTTCCAGTTCCAGATTGAGATAGGCCGTGCACCACACCTCCGGCAGAGAAGCCGCCTCCACCATCGACAACCCTTCGGGCGCGGGAATGACCATTTCCGCCGGAACGGCCACCAGTTCCGAATACCCGCCGCCGCCGAGCAGGGCGCAGACCCGGTCGCCGGGACGGAATTTACCACCGCCCCCGGTGGAAACAACTTCGCCAGCAACCTCCAGTCCGCACCATTGCGGCCACTCCGGCGGCGAAGCGTAACAGCCGTCCTTCTGCATCAGATCCGCGCGGTTGACCGCGGCGGCGTGAACGCGGATCAGAACTTCACCGGAACGCACTTCAGGATCCGGCACTTCGGCCCAGACGAAATTGAGCTTTTCATCAAGAATCATTGCATGCATGAATTTTCTCCTTTTTTTACTGCCACGGGTGATATCCGGATGCGGCGAGCGTCACCTCATGCACGAGATAATCGTGTTCATACGAATATGGACTTTGTACTTCGCCGCGGATCATCTGCGCAAATTCACGCAGTTGCACCACGTAGCGGTCGCTCTGCGGCTCGAAACAGAGCCGGTGATTTCCAACCGGAAACTCCTTCGTCGGCGCCGTAAGGCATAACGAAACTTCAACGCCCTTCCCGTCGAAACGCTCCACCGGCAGCAAGAAGATCGAACCGCGCGTCCCGGAAATCTTCACGCTGCGTCCCGGTGTATTGGCCGCGTCCCGGCTGCAGGCGCGCAACGTAACGATCGCATGAGAATATTCAAGTATTGCGGCACAATTGTTGTGAATGCGTTCCGGATCGCCGGGGGCGGATTTGAGAATGGAATGAACCTTCTCCGGCCGCCCCAGCGCTGCCACGACGAAATCGATCAGATGGCAACCCAGATTGTACATGATTCCGCCGGAGAAATTTCCGATATACTCCTGATACTCCTCCCCGCCGTAACAGTGATTCATGTCCATCTGCATTTCAAAGACTTCGCCGATCCATTTCTCGCGGACGGCACGGAGGCAGAATTGAAATGCCGGATTCCCCCGGAACATGAATCCCATCTGAAACGGCAATTTCCGCGCCGCACATCCGTCGAGGAGTTTTTTATAAAGCGCCAGATCTTCTCCGGCGGGTTTGTCCATGTGCATGGCCAGATTGCGTTCCATGCAACGAAGCGCCATCGGAACAAGTTCATTATTGGGGACTTCCACCGTGACGGCCTCGACGCCCGGCATCGCGAACGCCTCCTCCAGCGACAGACGGCGCACTCCCTCGTAAGGTTTCACGAAATCATTGCCGAAATGCGCCGTCCGGGAGAATTCCCGGTCGTCGACATAACCTGCCACTTCAAAAAGCTCCGGCAGTTTCCGCAGCGACATCATTTTTCCATTGGCGTGCTCGTGGGTGATGCCGATCTGAACGATTTTTATTTTTTCCATCTCTCTTCCCTGTTTCCTTCTTCCTCAGCAGTGAAAATGATTATTGCGCGGCCCGAGAATCCGCCCGCCGTCCACCGGGAGATCCACCCCGGTAATATAGCCGGCCGTATCCGACGCAAAAAACATCACCGCATCGGCGATTTCTCCACGTTCCCCGCTTCGCCCGACCCAGTTTCCCTCCGTCGGCTGCGTTTCGCCCGGCACGGGGGAAATCATCCCAGGTGAAACGCAGTTGACGGTAATGTTCTTCGGCGCAAGTTCCATTGCGAGCGTCTTTGTCAACATGATCACTCCGGCCTTGGAGGCCGCATAATCACTGAATCCGGGTAATCCGACCTCTCCTGCGATCGAACCGAGATTGACGATCCTGCCGTAATGATGCTCGAACATCGCCGGAAGCACCGCCTGCGTTACCCGGAATGCGCCGCAGAGATTGATTTCAATGATCTCATGCCAGAACTCCTCCGGTGTTTCCGACAGGCACTTCTGAACACCATCCGGATGCATCCAGACTCCGGCGTTATTGATTAGAATGTCGATCTTTCCGAATGTTTCAAGCGTCTTCGCCACTGCTGCGCAGACGCTTTCCGTCGAGGTCACGTCCAGCGAACAGCCGATCGCACGCCCTCCTGCGGCACGCAGCGATGCGGCAAAGGCTTCACTCTTGTCCTGCCGGAGATCTGCCGCCGTGACCGAGACACCTTCGGAGACGAACTTCTCACAAATGCTCTGCCCGAGGTTTCCCGTTGCACCCGTGACCAGTGCAACACGGTCGTCAAATCTTTTCATGCATCGAAGCCCTTCTCCTTCACATAGGCGTCCATCGCCTTCGAGACCGGCCAGTCGAAGTCACTCGGACAACGGGAAATTTCATATTTGAGCCCGTCGTAGAGTTTCATCAAACCGGATTGTTCCAGCCCGGTCGCCGCAAGCACCTTCGAATTATCCATCACCCGGTCGAAGAGACGGTCGTATTCGAGCTGCCAGCGCGCGCCGAAATAATACGGACTGGCACAGATAATATGCAGATAATCCTCTTTCGGAACCCAGACGCTCTTCAAATTGCAGATGTCGCGATAATATTCGGCAATCTCCTCCCAGGTGTGATGTTCCGCGGTCGCCACCGTAAAGGTTTCTCCAAAGGCACGCTCATTGAAGAGCAATCTCTCAATCATCCGCGCCACGTCACCCGCCCAGCTCATCGTCCCCTGCACGAAACGCGCCTCTTCCGGGAGAACCGCCACCTTGCCCGCAGCCGCCCGGCCGACGGTTTCGGGCCCTTCCAGCGTCACGAGTTGATAACGCAGAAAGGAATACGTCACCGCCGGACGGACGATCGTCCAGTTCTTCCGCGGCAGCGAACGAAGAATGTTCTCGCCGCGCGCCTTGTAAATCGAATAATCGTCCGAATTGCGCAGCAGAACATCCGTCGTACTGTCGATCAGCCGCGGCGAAGTTTCGCGCACCGGATGCTCCTGATTGTCGTAAATCCGATAGGTCGAAAGATAAATGTAGTGCCCCGTCCGTTCCGGCAGAAACGGCAGATACGTGCACAATTCGCCGGTCGGATAGATCATGAAATCGACGATTCCGTCGAACCCTTCGGCAAGAAGCGGTTCCAGCACCGCCCAATCCTTGGCGTTCCCCCGCACATACCGGACACCGGGCACTTTCTCCCGCGCTTCGTCAAGCGCGAGTGCGGTCACCCGGCAGCCCGCCGCAGCAAGATACGGCACCAGATACTGCCCCATCGCGCCGGTAGCGCCGAGAACAAGAACTTTTTTTTCGCTCATACTGACATTTCCTCCTGTTTTATGGAACCATTGTCCTGTCGACTATTCGAAATCGCGCCAGTCAAAAAGCACGCCGAACGGCGGATTCGGCACGCTGCCGAGCTCCGCGTAAACCGCCGCCGCATCACGCGGCGAAACAATCCGCGAAATGATGGGTTCTATCTGCAATTTCCCCGCCTTGAGCAATTTGAAAAACGTCCGGTAGTCGTCGAATTCCGTCCACTCTCCCGGACGCGAATCGTGTTTCGGCCGGGTCAGGGTGTGACAGCCGATCAGTTTGATGCCGCGCCGGTGAACGTATTTGTAAAAATCGATCGGCCGGTCGGAGACACGAGTACAGCCGAGAAGCGAAATACGCCCCTCCCAGGCAATGTATTCCAGCGCCTGCTGCAATGCGGAAATATATCCGGTCACTTCGACCACCGCGTCCGGGCCGCGGCCGTCGGTCAGCTCCATCACGCGCTGAACGAAATTTCCATCGCGCGGGTCGAGCGCATAATCCGCCCCGAGCCGCAGCGCCAGACTCCGTCTTTCCGGAGAAAAATCGCTCACCAGAACCGGACACGCCCCCGACAGACGTGCGATCTCGCCGGCGAGCAATCCCAGCAGCCCCTGCCCGGCAATCATCACCGCCTCGCCGAGTTGAAGCTGAAGTTTGCGCACGCCGAGAAACGAAAACGAGCCAAGATACGCAAACGCCGCCAGCCGTTGATCGATCCCTTCGGGAATTTTGTAAAACTCCCCCTCTTCGCCGATGAACCACGACCGGTGCCCCTTTCCGGGAACGACGACATTGTCGCCGGGACGGAACGTTTCCACCGCGCTCCCCACCTCGACCACATGCCCGGAGACACTGTATCCGGGATAATGCGGAAAATTCCCTCCCGCGGTCATCGTATTCGGCAACTGGTGATAATTGGCCAATTCCGTTCCCGCGCTGATCAAATCGAAATCCGCCTTGACCAGAAGTTGATGCGCGCCCAACGTCACATCGAACTCCTCCGTCCGCAACGCCGCCCGTTCCGGCGCTTCAAAACACACATACGATATCTTCATGCGACAACTCCTTGTTCCTGCAATGATATTATACCTGACACGACGGGCAAATACAATATGGAAAAAAATACGTCAATGAAAAACTTCACTAAATTTTCGCCTTGATTTCGAAAAAAAAGATGTTATATTGAAAACAAATAAAAAAACAGGAAAATGTTTCATGAACATCCGAAAAATCGCCGAACTTGCCGGCGTCTCCCCCGCTACCGTTTCGCGGGTCTTCAGTCATCATCCGGGCATCGGCGAGGAACTTCGCGCCCGGGTGTTCGAGATTTCGCGGAAACACGGTTATCATCCGCGCTTCTCCAACCGACAGAAAAACGTCGTGATCATCACTCCTTACAATTCGATATTCCCGGTTCAGAGCTGCGTGGACATGATCCTGATGGCGCTTACGCAGATCCTGCCGGAACGGGGATTCCGGCTGGAGATATTGCCGGTCAACAATCTTGAACGGCTCGACAGCATTCAATTCTGCGGCGCGGTGGCGATCGGATGCGAAGGGTCGGATTTCCCCGCCTGGGCGGAACGTTTCCCGGTGCCTCTGGTCATCGTCGACCGCCCGCCGGAGAAAAAACGCAGCGAAAACATCTGCTTCGTACGATCAGATGAAATACAGGGCATGACGCTCGCAATCGATCACCTTTTCGCGCGCGGCTGCCGCAGAATCGGCTGCATCATCCACGGCACCCCGGATCGGGGAAACGCCCTCATACGACAGAAGGCGATCGTCGCCGCGCTCGAAAAACACGGCCTGCCGACCGATCCGCTGCTGATTACCTATTCGGGCGACGGCACGGAACAATATGTCGAACTCATTGGGAAACTGCTCAAACGCGGCGTCGACGCCTTGTTCTGTCCCGGCGGCAATGCCGGAATTCTGGCGCTCTACGCCCTGTCGCTCTTCAACCGGCGCATCCCGGAGGATATTTCGCTCATCGCATCCGAGCAGACGTTCTTCTCCCGGTTCGCCGTCCCGCCGCAGACCACGATCACTCCGGATTATCCCGCGCTGGCACGGACGGTCGCCGATGTGCTGACCCGGTGGCTCGACAACGAACCACTGGTGCCTGCGGTCACTTTGCCTTATCAACTGCTCGTGCGCGAAAGCGTCCGATCGTAAAAATTCAGGAATTCATCATGAAAAGAATCATCACCATTCAGGATATCTCCTGCGTCGGGAAGTGTTCGCTTACCGTCGCACTGCCGATCATTTCCGCGATGGGCAGCGAATGCGCCGTCCTGCCGACGGCGGTATTTTCCACCCACACGATGTTCCAGAACTTCCGCTGCCGGGATCTGACTGCGGACATCCCCGGAATCGCCGCACACTGGAAAGCGGAGAAGATCGCGTTCGATGCGATTTACACCGGTTATCTCGGGTCGTTCGAACAGCTCGAGCAGATCTCGCAGTTCATCACCGAATTCCGCACCCCGGACAACCTGGTCTTCATCGACCCGGTCATGGCCGACAACGGGAAACTTTATCCCGGCTTCACCCCGGAATTCGCCCGCGCGATGGCGAAACTCTGCGGCCGGGCCGACGTCATCGTGCCGAACCTCACGGAAGCGGCGTTCCTGCTCGACCGCCCCTGCCGGCTGGAAAATTACGATGAAGCGTATCTGCGCGATCTGCTCAAATCGCTCGCGGAACTCGGCCCGAAATGCGTCGTCCTCACCGGAGTAAGTTTCACTCCCGGCGAACTCGGCGTCATGGGATACGACGCGGAACGGAAGGAGTTCTTCAGTTATTTTCACCGGCGGATCGACGTTTCATTCCACGGCACCGGCGACATCTTTTCAAGCACGGCGCTGGGCGGCCTGATGCGCGGTCTTCCGCTGGAAAAGGCGCTCGCACTGGCGGCGGACTACACGGTCGAATGCATCGATCTTACGATGCGCTCCGCCGATCACGTCTGGTACGGAGTGGAATTCGAACGGGTTCTGCCGTGGCTGGTCGACCGGATGCGTTCTTTGTAACACGCCAGAATTGCGGAGAACGCTCCCGGAATTCAAATTCAGCTGCTTCCCTACCGTTGAAAAAGTCGCCGATTCTCCAATCTGCGCCATTGAAAAAGTGGCCGGGAGCGTTTATAATAAACCATGAAACCAGGCAATGCCGGTCAATTTCAATTGCGGGAAAGGAGTTGCAATCATGGCTGATCTTTCTGGAAGCGTCTGTCTGAACCATCCGGATACTCCGGCAGTCACCCGTTGTGCCAACTGCAGCAAGCCGATCTGCAAACAGTGCATCGTCAGCAGAAACGGTTCGAATTACTGTTCGGAAACCTGCGCAAAAAACGCCGCCGAAACCGTCGGCCAGGTCAACCGGACGCTGGAGGAACGCCGCCGGACCGGAGCGAAAACCCGGCTGCGGGCGATCATGCTCCTGATCATCATCGTCATCATCGCCGCAGCGGCATCGTGGTACTACAAGCAGAACAAGTCCGACGTCGACCGGCTGATGCGCGAGACCGGTACGAAAATCGAAAAGAACGTTCAGGAGACCAAAGCGACGATCCAGCAGGGCGTTCCCACCAGTTCCCAGTATAAACGCAACCGGGAAGCGATGGTGGAATAAGGCGCGCCTCCGGGAAGCGCAGTCACGTCACTCCGAACATGATGAGAAACGCCGCCGGTATTCCCGCGGCGAAACGCCGTATTTGCGCGAGAAGAGCTTGCTGAAATAATTCCCGTCCGAAAAACCGGTCGTCAATGCGATCTGCGTGATATTCAGTTCGGAGTGACCGCTCAGGAGCTCGGCGGCACGCTTGAGTTTGCGGTCGACAAGATATGCGGCCGGCGACATCTGCAACGTCGCGGAAAAAAGCCGTTCGAGCGTGCGGAGCGATAAATTGCACTGTTCGGCCACCTCCCCGGGTTGAAGCGGGCGATCTTCGTGGGCGGCGATGAACTGCAGCACGCTGCCGATGCGGTTCAGAGGTTCGTTGGCGCGGCCGGTTTCGGTAACGGCCCGGCTGAGCAGCAGAACCAGCCGCATGAAGTTGACGTGCATCGAAAAGATCCATCCGGGGCGGGTCCAGTACTGCTCCTGTTCGAGATCGTGCAGAATGCCTTCGGCGAGAGTCATTTGTTCCGGCGTTAAAGTTAGATTGTTGCGGAAACGGTAATCTTCCGGAATCTCCTCCGCCGCGCCGAAGAGCGCGTGAAACCCGACGTTGTCGCTCAGGTCGAACATTTCGAAATTCAACCGTTCGGGAATGTAGAGAATGTTGACGATCTCCAGACGTTTCATCTCGCGATACCCGTGAGCGAAACCGGGTTTGATGAGAAAAATATCCCGCGGCCGCAACGGATACTCCCCCTCCTCGGTCACGTGGAGCCCCACGCCGGAACGCACCAGAACCAGTTCGAAAAAATCGTGTTCGTGAATGACTTCATCCCCCGCCGGATATCGCCGGGTGACGACGCTGATTCCGGGGCCGTCCTTGGAGAAATGCATCCATTCGGGCAGCCGCATTTCCACGTATTCCCGGAGGTCCGGATGGGGGTTTCCGTATTTTTTCGTCGTATTTTTCGCCATAATGACGCGAAAATACCACAAATTGTCGCTTTTGTCAAGGTTTCGAGTAAAAAAACTGCTATAATTAACAGTAAAGAGTCTGAAAAATAAAAAGAGGAGTTGTGGATGATGCGGTTCGGACGGATGATTTTAATTGTACTGAGCATTGCATTGTTTTCCGGCCTCGGAAATGTCCGTGCGGCGGAGTCGTCGGCGCTTCCGGCGGGAATTGAACGCCCGCGTCAGTTGTTTCTGACCGATCTGCTCGCAAGGGAACGCGGCAACTGGCGTTTCGAGACCGCGGTCGGAGAACGGATCACGCATCCGGGCACCGTGTCGCTCACATCGCGCGAAACGCCGAATGCGGCAATTTCGCAACTTGCGTTGCTGCTGGACGATCCCGAATTTCCGAACGACGACACCCGGGCGGTCTGGAAAACGATTCAGCCGGAAGCCGACGGGTCGTTTCTGGTGGATGATCCGGGGTTTTCGATGAAAGCAACCTTCGAAGACGCTCCCGGCAAAACCCTTCGCGGGACGCTCTCGCAAATCCATCTCAACGGTGCGGCCCAAAGTTCCGGCGTGCTATCCGGAATTTTCGCATGGGACGGTTCCAGATGGATCACGCTGCTGCCCGGAACTCCCGACGCGCCGCGGATCGAAAGCGCCGTCTTCGCCGGAACCTTCACGGCAGACGAACCGGTCACGCTCTACTTCAGCGCCCCCGCGAGCGACGGCGAAGTGATCGTCGAGGATCTCTACCGGAAGAGCGAAGTCGCACGTATTCCGGTTCGTTTCAACGGCGCCGAACAACATCTGACGCTCGAACTGGAGAAATTCGGCTGTTTCGAAGTCACCCTCCTCGCAAACGGCGGCAACAGCACCGCATCCTGCCGAATCGTGCGCATCCCCGAACCGCTCGACATCGCGCCGCAGGACTCCTTCATGGGGATGAACATTTTTCAGCAGCAGCTCTGGTACCACAGTTGTCAACTTCCGCTCTTCGCCAAAGCCGGCGTCCGCTGGATCCGCCCGTGGCTGCACTGGGAGAACACATGGAAATTTCAGGAACCGCGCGAGGGAGAATTCAACACGGCGCCATTGGATTCGCTGCTGCGCCGGCTCGAAGCGCACAATCAGAAATTTGAATACATCATCTACAATTTCTCTCCGGTTCTCAAGCTCTCCTCCACGGAAATGTCTCCGCTCAACGAGGAACAAATGGCCCGTTATCTGGAATACTTGCGCAAAATCGTCGCCCACTGCGGCACTCAGGTCAACGATTATGAAATCTGGAACGAACCGGATCTCCTTGCGCTCAAAAACACCTCCTTCGACGCCCGTTTTTACGCCGAACTCGTCCGCCGCAGCGCCGCCGCCATCCGCGAAGTCAATCCGAACGCCTCGATCCACACGATGTCCCACTCCTCGATTCTCTCCTGGCTGGCGGAGTGCTGTGCGGAACCGGGCGTCGCCGACGCGACCGACGTGGTAACGCTTCATACCTATAATACGCCTCTGGAATTCGCCGCAAGAGAAGTGCCGCGCATGGAACTTCTCGACCGTACCGGCTTCATTGACAAACCGCGTTATTTCAACGAAATCGGACACTCCGGTTACGACGGCTGCGAAACTTACTCCGCTGCATTCCCGATTGCAACCGAACGCAATCAGGCAGATTCCGTGGCGATCAACTACGCCCAGAGCCTCTACTTAGGCGGCGATGCGGGCAAGGTTTTCTGGTTCTGCAGCCTCGACCCGCGCGACAGCAGCAATCCGGCGCAGCACACCCCCGACAGCGGTTACGGCATGCTCTACATCGGCGGCGTTCCCAAAGCCGCCCTGCCCGCACTCGCCGCAACCGCAGCCATGCTTGACGGCAGGAGAGTGCTCGGCCGACTGGAACCTGTCCACGGCGCCGTTTTGCTGCCCTTCGAAGGCGATCGCGCCACCCTCTATTACGGTGGCGACCGGCAGGAGATTTCCGCGCTCGAACTCGGGTGCGCCGCAGGAGAAAATCTGACCGTCTATGACCTCTTCGGCAACCTTATCGCTTCCGGCAGCGCATCGGAATTGATTCTTCCCCTTGACGACGGCCCGCTCTTCATCGACGGCGGTGCCACGTGGGGAACGACTGCTGCCGAACTTTCCCGTGCATGGCGCAGTCAACGGCATTTGACCGCCCGGGCCGAAGGCCAGGTACCACCGGCGCACTCCGTCGAATTGAAGCAAAATGAATCCGTCACCATCGCGCTTGCACTTCCCGCGGAAGCGGAAGGTGCGGTATCAGTCACTCCGGATGCGCCGTTCCGGCTCGTTTCCAATACGCTCCGGGATGGCAAACTTCTCTGCGAAATTCAGGCGCTCGATCAGAATGGACACGGCAATCTTGTTGTGGACGTCCAGTTGAAGGAAGCGGAACTGCCGCAGGTTCGCCGGGTATTCCCGGTCAGCGTGGGACGCGACAGCTTCATCGCCAACGGCGGTTTCGATCCGGCGGCGACCTGGGAATTCTTTGATCTCAGCAGAGACGCCGTCGATCCGGCCGAAGGGGCTTCCGCCCCCGGCGCACTCAAATTTTCCGGTCCGTGGGATGAACGGCGCCACATTCATATTTCCAAACCGTACAATCCGGCGTTGCCGCTTCTCTTCCGCGGCAAATTCAAGGGGCACGCCGCGCCGGACGCCCGCATTTCGCTCAACGTCGCCTTCTTCGGCGGCAACCGCTGGATCGGCACATGGAGCGCAGCGGCACTCGGCAAAGAAACAATTTCCAATGCCGAACTGCGCGGCAAAGGCGCCGCCATTCCGACTCTCAATGACAACTGGCAGAGTGTCGAGGCAACCCTTCCCGCCGGAACGCTCAAAGATGCTGAAAATGCCCGAATCATCTTCTTCATCGACTGCCGGGGCGGTAACGTCAGCGACACAGTCTGGATTGACGATATTGAACTTTATCAGCCGCAAGGAGGCTCCTTATGAACAACAACGTGATCTTTCTCCAACACAATCTCAGCATCAACGCGCGTTCCACCGTTCGGCAATTGCAGAACAAGCGCCGGAAATTTCTCTTCACACTGATCGAGCTTCTCGTCGTGATTGCGATCATCGCCATTCTCGCTTCGATGCTGCTTCCGGCATTGAACCAGGCCCGCGAACGCGCCAAGCACATCAGTTGCGTCAGCAATCTGAAACAATTCGGCACGGCGGCACAGATGTACAGTGCCGACAACAACGATTACATCGTCATCGCCCAGGGCGCCGAATGGGGGAAGAAATGGTTTAACCATCTTTATGACTACATGCAGAATTACGATATTCTGCTCTGTCCGGGAATCCCGCCGAATTATGTCATCACTGCGGACAAATTCGACGATGGAATTGTACGAAAACTCGGATATTCCGGCCTTGTACAGGTTATGGGCATGGCCGATCAGGAGATGTACAAACACAGCAAAATAGGTTCCATCAGGGACGCATCCATCACCTGGCTCATCAGCGACTACAGCGGGGTTACCGATTCGAATGCTTTCATCTATATGCGCTCAAATATCAATGACCCGATTCTTTTTGACGCAATGTTCCGTCACGGTGGAACCGCCAACGTCGTACTGGTGGACGGTCACGTCGATTCGATCAAAAAAATCGCCAACGCCGCATTGCTTGGCAATACCTATAAATTTACTTCGCCCATCAACGCGGTTGATTGAATATTCATCGAGCCGGTCCGGTAGGGCGCGATTTCCCAGGAGGCGAATCGCGCCCGCCGGAGCGCGTCGCCCACTTCGGGTGAATTCGCGCGTTCCACCGTTCGGCAATTGCAGAACAAGCGCCGGAAATTTCTCTTCACACTGATCGAGCTTCTCGTCGTGATTGCGATCATCGCCATTCTC
>CALXNS010000124.1 GCA_944389815.1 uncultured Victivallis sp.
GGGGAGGCAACGACGATGTGGCGTTCCCCCCCATGACCGTGATGACATGGTAGATTCAGTTGTCGACGACGTTGACGGTGAACCGGAAGCGCATCGCGTCGCGGTTCCACATCGGGAAATTGGTTCCCCAGATGTTGTCGTAGAGCAGGAAATGAAATTCCCGCCCGTCCGGAAGCTGGTCGGGAAAATCGCACAGTGCCCGCCGGCCCGGCGCATATAACGGCGCATCCGGCGATTCGATCGACCACTTCGGAAATCGAACCGTTCCGTCGATGGCATGAAGCATCCGCCCGCCGCCGGAGACGGTTTCTTGCGGATCGACCGCTTCTCCGAGTTTGGTGAAAATCCCGACCGCCGGTTCGGCCGGAACGAAGTCCAGCCAGAAGGCGTGCGCCCGCCGTTCGGCAGGTTTGCCGCGCCAGCGCAGTTCCGCAGTCAGCCGATATCCATACCGGGGCAGGCGAAGTGCAAGTTCCAGTTCCCCGGGCGCGCCGATTCCGCGGGGATGGCCGCTGATGACCAGATGCAGTTCGCCGCGGAACCGGGAGACCGCCACTTCCGGCTCAAATCCGCTGCTCATGCCGCCGGAGTCGAACGGCATACCGGGTTTCCCGAAGTCGCAGAGCGCCCATTCCGACCGGCAGCGGAGATATTTTTCCCGGAAGCGCCGGAATTCCGTCTGACCGAAACTCTGCACCGAAAAACCAAACCACGGGCCGCCCGCGGCGAGTTTTACCGTCGGCGTTTCTAGCGTCGTCAACGCGCCGGTTTCCGGGTCGATCCGGAGATGGAAGTTTCCCCATTCGAATTCCCGTCTCAGGGTGTGTCTCCGCACCGTGGAGAAGCGCGGTCGCAGCGCCCGCAACCGGCGCGTCGCAAGTTTCCGTTCCTCCGGCGGCAGCGCCGCCACCGCTTCGGTCAGATAGTTGCGCTGCTCCCGCCACGATGCGGCGAATGCCCGCCACGACCGCCGCCGGAGCAGCGGCGTGATCTCGCCTGCCGACCAATGGGCGCGATCGAAAAAGTGACTTTTTTCATCCAGTCCCCAGGTGTGTTCCGCCGCCAGCAGGAGCCGGGTGTTGAAGAGGCGGTTTTCCGCCAGGGCCGGCCGTTCTTCCCGTAACCGGGCAAGTTCGCGGAATTCGGCGCTTTTGCGCGGATCGGAGGCGATGCCGTGAATCCAGGAATCTCCGAGTTCGGATTCGACGACCGGCAACGTTTCGCGCAACGGTTCGAGTTCGAGAGCGAGATCGTTGAATGTCGCCGACTCCGCGCCGGGATGGTTTCGCAACAACTCCTCGACCTCTTCCGGCGTCTGTGCGCCCTGATTGTCGCCTTTGACCGACACCAGGTACGTGCTCTCCGAACCGGGAATTTCCAGTCGGGTTCCGTAATCGGGTTGATAAACGACGATCAATTCGCAGTTGTGCCGGTCACGCCAGCGGAAGATCTTCGGCACCCGGCAGGCCGCCGAGGCCGGATTGATTCCGATGTGCAGTAATTTGACGCCCGCCTCGGCCAGCGGCGCGATGATGCCGCGGGTATGGCCGGGCACATCGGTCAGTTTCGCCGCCACCGTGCAGCGCCCGAAACGGCGGTCGAGTTCGCGGGAGAAACGCAGCGCGTATCGGAACACCCCCGCCGTGGCGAATTCACTGTGCAGCGTAAAGGGCAGCGCGTGCCAGACCAGATCGCCGCGTTCGACTGCCGCCTCAAGAAAACGCCGTTCGCCGGCGGAGGCCCGTTCCAGCGCTTCGTAAATCAGCCACGCTCCGACCGTCCAGCGGAATCGGAACACGCTGTTGTTATTACGGAAATAATCCGCCGTCGCGACCGCCTGCCGCAGGAAATCCCGGAAATAACGCTTCTCGACATTTGCCGCGTAATCGGTGAAGCCGATATCCAGATGGGTTTTGAAGATGATTTTTTCCATGATTCTTCAAATCCGCCCGCTTTTGCGCGGTTCAATTCATTTCCCGCAGTCCCCGGAGCGCGCCGCCCAGAATCCGGCGCATCATGGAATCCAGCGAAAAATTCATCGTTTCCCAGCGGTCGTTGGCGCCTTTCTGAACCAGGTCGGGTTCCGTGTTGTACAATTCCGCGAAATTCAGCGTCAGCACGGTTGCGCTGCCCGCACCGACCGGAAGAAGCGCTCCGGCGCATTCGTTGTCGGTGTCGAAACTGAAATCCTGCAGTTCCACCGCGGTTCGAATGCTGTCGCCGTATTCTCCGCGGCGGGGCATGAGCGGTTTGGTGCGCAGCAGTTCCCGCACCTGCGCCCCTTCGGGATAACGCAGAATCATTTTGACGATCGGCCATTTCCGGTCGCCGCTGCCGCGATATTCGCTGCCCCATTCGTCGTAGACGACCCAGGCGAACTCCTCGTTCGAGACGCCGGGGAAACTTTTCCGGTCGAGAAGTTCGAGGTGATACGCGGTCTGCGGTTCCAGCGTCAGGGCGCAGCCGGAGAGGGCGGCGAGACGCGCCAGCGCTTCCGGCGTCGGTTCGAACATCAGCAGCCGCCCGCCGCGGTCGAAAAATTTCCGCCATTGTGTTTCGTCTCCCGAGGCGAATGATTTCCCGTCGGCGACGATCAATCTGACGGCGTCATTCCATTGTCCCGCCGCCGCAGAAGTTTGAGTCGGCAGATGCGAGTCGCGTGCCATTTTTTCCAGCCGGGGATCGGCGAAGCGGAGTTCCGCCGTGGCGGTTTTCGGGCGTTGTTCCGATGCGAGGGCGGCAAGCAGTTTCGCCGCCGCGGGGTCGTGCGGTAGATTCTCAAGCAGCGGAAGCTGGCAGAAGATCACCGCGCCGCCCGAGGCGAATTCCCGTTCCAGAACCACGGCGAATTTCAATCCGAAAAGGTTGGACGCGCTGTCCATCCGCACCCGGAACCGGGCGTCGTCCGGTTTGCGGATGAGATGCGTGGCCGCGAGACCGTCGGGACGGTAATTCCAGAAGGCATCCTGCGCGAACCCGGCAAGATCGCGCGGAAAAACGAACGACGTTTCCGCCTTTTCAAGGTGAAGTCCGAAACACTCCTGCGGCAGTTCCCGCTGAGCAAGGATGATGATGCGACAGCCGCGTTCGGCTGCGGCGGTCAACTCCGCTTCATTTTGTTTCAGCGCGCCTTCGCCGATCAGGCAGAGCGCGCGGTCGGGGAGGGCGGCAGGAGACGTGATGCGGCGAAAGGGGAACTTGATCCCGTCAAGAGCGCCGGAGGTGCGTCCGGCGGGATCGTCGATGAGATAAATGAGCTGTTTCGGCGGCGGAACCGGATCGGATTGTGCGATGCGGAAATGCTTCTTCTCGATTTCGCGACCGTTCGCGGTGAGCAGAAGTTCCACCGTCTCCGTCCCGGCCGGGATGGTGACCGCGACGGGAACCGATTCACCGGCACCAACCGGGAGCGCGAAGGTTTTGGCGTTGATTTTCAATTGGTATTCGCGGTCATGACCGGAATTGTTGAAAAGTTCGAATTTCGCTTCCACCACTTGCGTACGGTAGGCGCGGGAGGGAAGCTGCACCGGGAAAACCGTCTCCGGTTTGAACGCCTCCTGAATGCCGTAATAGAGACCGTTTCCCCCCTGAAATTCACCGTTGCGCCAGATGATGCCGTAGGTGCTGGTGTTCCATGGCGAAATCCCGGCTACTCCGCAGCGGCGCAAGCCGATGATCGCCTGTTTGATCAGTTCGCCGCAGGCTTTGTAGTAGGCGTCGAACGAATAATAGGCCGAATCTCCGGCGACGATGGCCAGACTGCGCGGCGAAAAATCGAAATATTTGCCGAATTCGCCGATGTAGAGTGGTTTTTTCCCGTCCGGGGCGGCGTATTTCCAGCCGCACGACTCCGGATCATTGCGCACCCAGAGCGTGTCGCGCGGAATCACCGGCCAGAACGGCAGTTCGTGCGGATAGTGCATGTTGACGATGTCGGCGACGCCGTCCATCGCTCCGTCGCCTTCGAACATCAACGGCCGCGTCGGATCGGCGTTACGGATCACATCGGCCATCGCGAAAAGCACGGTTTTCCGTTCCTGATCGGCGGCGATCCGTTTGTCGTCCTGATAGCCGCCTTCGCCGTTGATGACTTCATTGTCGACGCTGTAGATCACCAGCGACGGATGGTTGCGGATCATTTCCACCCATTCGCGGTAACTCTTTTCCGCATTTTTACGGTAATCCGGATGACGGTAATCATCCCGGTAGAACTGATGGATCGGGCCTTCGCCGACCAGCAGCATTCCCATCCGGTCGGCAATGCGATATAAATTGCGCGGGTGCGGGCCGTGGCCGCGATAGATGTTCACGCCGGCCGCCTTCAGCGCGGTGAAGAGTTCGACGATCTGTTTGTCGCTCCAGTTGTGCCGCGAATGCCAGCCGTCGCCCTGCAGATTCAACCGTTTCCCGTTGAGGTAGAATTTATCTCCCGCGATCCGGAAGGTGCGAAGTCCCATTTTTTCCGTGACCGTGTCGCCGTTTTGGCCGTCTTTTCCCGTCAGCGCGAGTTGTACCGTATAAAGATACGGATCATCCGGCGACCAGTGACGCAGCCCGGTGCAATCGACTTCGACCGAAAACGACCCATCCTCTTCCGGAGAAAAGGCGGCGGCTTTCTTCACGTTTCCTTCGGTGTCGAGAATCCGGAGCGTGCCGGAAGCGCGTCCGTCCATCGTGCCGGTGACTTTCAAACGATTCTTTTCCGCATCCGGCTGCAGGAAAAACGAGCGGATCGCTTCCGCGGGCAGCGCGGCCAGTTCAAGATGCGAGGCGCCCCAGGACCAGCTCTGACCGTAACTGAGCGCATCGGGAAACTTGTTTTCCGCCGATAATTGCGGCCCGGTGATGGTGACGCGCAACTCATGCGTTTTTCCCGGCTGCAGCACGCCGGAGAGATCAATTTCAAATACGCCGAACCCGCCGGTGTGCTCTCCGACATTGTCGCCGTCGACGAAGACGGTGGTGCGGTAATTGCAGAATTCCCCCCGCAAAAGAATTTTCCGCCCCTCCCAGTGCGCGGGAACGGCGATTTCCCGTTGCAGCAGCAGTGATTCGCCGCCCTTGAAACGCGGCAGTTCAAACTTCTGCCACTTCGGATTTTCCGGGAAGGGGTCAATCGAAACCGCGTAGGTGGAGATTCCCTGCCATTCCCGGTCGAGCGGGAGAATTTCGCGGTTTCCGTCTTCGGCGCGGAGCGTCGGAATCAAGGCGGTCAACATGCAGCCGCAGCCGAGAAGCACGGTACGGAAACATTTCGTCATCAGTTGCATCGTGAATCCTCAGTTGTTGGTGTCGCCCAGCCAGAATGCATTGTAAATTTCCGTATCGTTGGCCGCTTGTCGGAGCGCGATGATGTTCTCCGCGGTGACCCGGCCGTCGATTCGAAGGACGTTGCCGTGATTGTTGTGACGCGCGGTGATTCCGTCGATGAACTTCGGATCGGCGGCATACGTCCAGGTCGGAGCGGTGTTTTTCCAGCTGGGAACGGAATCGGCGAAGAGCATGGTGTCGTTATTGAGCTGCGTCTTCTTCTTGACCCACTTGTTGTCCTTGATGAAGTTGCTGGCAATGACGAAGTTGAACGCATAGCAGTAACCGCCCGTCCGCACGGCCGGACAACCGAACATCGAATTCGGTACGATGTCGCGCACGTAATAGTGCCAGGTGTACCAGTCCGCCGAACCGATGTAGTAGGGATCCCCGGACGGATATTGCGCCACGACGCCGGGATCCCAGTTCAGCGGCAGATAATCATCGTTGTCGTCGCAGTAGATGGCGTATCCCAGGCCGATTTGTTTGAGATTGCTCGTGCAGTTGATCGCCATGGCCCGCTCCCGGGCCTGATTGAGGGCGGGAAGCAGCATCGCGGCAAGGATGGCGATGATCGCAATTACGACGAGAAGTTCAATTAGAGTGAAGTGTTTCCGCGCCATGAGAAGAAGTTCCTTTCGCAGGTTGATTGTTTCAGCCGGGATTTTGTTTGTAAATGCTTGCATTGGTTTGATTCTTTCCTGTGTGAAGTTGTTTCCCAGTGGTTGAATACGCTTAAATTTCGCAGCGGCGGAAGGGGAGCAGCAGCGGTTCCGGTGCGCTCCTGCCGGCGAAGAAATCGCGCAGAAGCTTTGAGATCACGTAACTGTGTCCCGGTTGATAATAGGTGTAGTGGAAGCTGACTTCGCCGGAGTGATCGTGCGTTTCCAGAGGGAAGAGACTGATGAGTTCCGGTACGCATCCGGTCTTGAGCTCAGGAATGATTTCCGGCCAGAGATTGATGCAGCCGACCCAGTCGAGCACCACGGCGGAACGGCGCAGATTGATCTCCTCCGGGAGCAGCCGTTTCACCCATCCGGGAAATGGAGCCTCCGGCAGCTGGATGAAATTTTCCGGCTGCCGGCGGATGTTGCGTCTTTCCAGCGCCCTGAGGAGAGCTTCCTGACGTTCGCAGTAGGGCGAGAGAATCGGATCGCCGGTCAGAATCAGAAGATTGTTCAATGCTTCGTCACCGAGGTGATTGACGATATCGTCAACCATGCCGGATTCGTCGTGCAGGATCGCCGGAACCCGGACGCCGGGCTGGCGGCGGTTGAAGATCAGCTGCCGGAATTTCTGCTGTTCGAGTTCGACGATGAAGGCGGTTTCGAGGGGGCCGTTGTAAAACCAGACGAGAGTGTCGAGCCCGTTTTCGGTGACGAGTTCAATCGGGCGGCGCCGGGCGTATTCGAGCCACTGCGCGTAGGTGAAGATCAAGAGTTGCCGTGAGACCGCGCCGAGGGCGCCGAGCACGTCGCCAAGCATTCGGCGGTAATCCCACGCCGCCTCATCGCGCGAATCCCACGGCGAGAGCACCACGCCGATCCGGCTGACGCCCGGCTGCCGCGGCAGAGCCAGATCGCCGGGAAGCTGCCGGACGAACGTGCCGACACCGGGACGGGATTCGAGCACGCCTTCGCGGCACAGGCGTTCGACCGCCATGCGTGCGGTGACCTGACTGACGCCGGCGAGGGTGGCGATTTCGCGGTTTGAGGGCAATTTTTCACCGGCGTCGAGCCGGGATTGCACCAGTGAGCGTTTCAAAGAGTCGGCCAGCGCCCGCGACAAGTTGCCATGAGTCGCAGTAAAGGAGAGATCAAGATTCACCATCGGGCTCCGTGTTTCGTTCCGTTGCATTTTAAGTACGTTTATAGTATGAATCAAAACAACTTCAATGTCAAGGTCACGATGAAACCTTCCGGATTATTATTTTTAAGTCGCAATAAGTCGCAGCAAACCTCCCGCATCGGTGCGGTTCGGAAAGATTCTGCATTCCGGCAGGGCTCGCAACAGGAATGCGGATGTAAAATTACCGGTTTCCCCAATGGCGCGTCCCGCGCCTTTCGAATATTTTTCTGTCGGCTCAGGTGGTATTTTCAGGAGGAAAAGGAATGCCCCTCCGACGGGAACCGGAGAAACGGTTCCGGTGGAGGGGCAATGAGGTGTATTACAAATTGGTCGATGCGGCGAAAGGTGCTTTATTTCAGCGGTCTTCCGTAGATTTCGAGTTCGTCGAGGAACCCTCCGGCAGCGGACGGATAGATGATCCGCACGAGAACATAACGCCCTTTGACCGGTTCGGTCTTCACCATCGCCCAGTCGCCTTCATCCCACGTGAGGGTGGAGGCTTTCGCAATCGGCTTGAAGTGTTTCCCATTTTCGCTCACTTCCACTTCGACCCCGGTGGGGAAGGCCGGATGCCCCTTGCGCAGATTGACCGCACTGATCGTATAAACCGACTTGAGATCGAACACCACCTCCGCTTCCGGCATCACGAAGGTGACGCGCCGCGTCCACCAGTCGAGACCGTCGGTCAAGGCGTTTCCGGCACGCCCGTCCTCGGTATTCGTACTCGGATCGCGGAAGGAGTGGCCTTCAGGAAGTTCATCCGGAAAGTTATAGATGTATTCCGCTCCGGTATGGATCGTGAAATCCCGCGGAAACCGGCCGTCGATCGCATTATCCGAAAGCAGATAATCGAATTTCGTCGGATCGAGACGCACGGCGACCGACTGGTGTGCGACCCCGCGCCGTTCCCCCTCGACGATGAATTGCGCAAGCAACGGATAAACGAAGTTCGGACGGAAATGCGGACTCATTTCCGGTACGGTGACGCGAAAGACGAATTCACGCATTTCACCGGGCTTAAGAACCGGAGTCGCCTGAACGGCTGGTTCCACCTTCCAGTCGGCGAGGGCGCGGAGCGCGATTTCTCCGGCGGGAAGTTCGGTCGTGCCGGGATTGGCAAGCTGAACTTTCACATGCGTCTCTTTGGTCGGCAGAAGTTCCGGCGTATTCGGATCCGCCGGCAGACTCTGTGTCGCGTCGACCACCCCGAGTCCGAGCAGCGGTTCCGGCGTGACGAAGCAGTAGAGAACTCCGGCGGTCTTCACTTCCGGCAATTCAAATTCCACCCTGTCTCCGGTGCGCCGGAAGGGAACTTTTTCAAGCAGCGCCCCTTCCGCCGACGCCCAGAAAGCGGAGTTGAATTCCGCCGTGGCCGGCAGTTTTACCGAAAGTTTCCCGGCGGGAATCGCAAAACGGGTTACTCCGGCGACGATGATTGCCAGATCGCCCGAATCATTCATCTGCGGAGTTTCGACCCGGAGGTGGTCTCCTGGTGCCTCAGAGTGCGTGTAATTTGGTTGAATTCCCGCCTGTTTCAAATATCCGGCCAGAAAATTGGAGATCACCAGCGGTTCGACCGATTCCGGACGCAGCGCACCGAGACGGGTGTTGAACCAGAAGGAACGCCCCTTGCCGAAGTCATTGCCGAGCACCAGTGCGGCTTTGGCGTTTTCGAAGAGGTCACGTTCATTGAGCAGTTTCGCGGTGGTCGCTTCGAAAAGAATCTTGCCGTCGCCGCGGATGACGTTGCCGTATTCGGTGTTGTACCAGACGTCGTCCGGCGAGACTTCGATTCCGGTGTAGACACCCTGCTGACGGAGACCGAGCACCTTTTCCAGGCCATGGGTTTCGAGATGATGTTCGTCGAAGTTGCCTGCACGCATGTCGGAATAAAGGCAGCCGCCGGCTTCGACGAACGCGGCGATTTCGGCGCACTCCTTCGCACTCAGGTGCTCGGCTCCGACCAGGAACAAAGCATCATAACGCTTCAGAAATTCCGGATTCAGCTTCCCGTAGGGAATTACGTCCACCCAGTATCCGGCATTGCGCAGATGAGTGTAGACTGCGAGCCGGTTGTTGGTGGAGTAATCCCACAAACTTACTCCGGTGTTGTTTGCCAGCAGCACGTCGCGCTGCGGCAGAAGCATGGCGATGCGCGGCACATCATTTGCCGGTTCGGCCTGCGCCCAGAAGGGCTCGGTGCGATGGATCGCGGCCGCATAGCGCGTAAGATAATGGAACCGGCTGCGACGGCTGCCGTCCGGAGAGGTGAAGCCGAACGTGGCGAAATCGTTCTGTGCGCCGAAACAGCCGAGCACGAAGAAGTCTCCGCCCCGGTAGCCGTTGGCGAGCATCCGCCAATAGCTCTGGGCGAACTGCCAGCCGGGGCCGGCGTGGTTGTTCGCCTCGCCGGAGAAGACGCCGCAGCGGAATTTTCGCTCCGCCGGGTCGTTCGGCAGAATGCAGTGATAAAGATAGTTCATTTCATAATTGTTCCGGTCGCCGTGTCCGTACTGGTCGATTCCGTACCAGCCCTGACTGATGTCGCGGGTACGGTCGGCAAGAATTTCGTGATTGACCGCGCGGTTGCGGACGACGGACTGCATTTCGATCGTGCACTGGGTGGATTTGCTCACGACGGGGCGCCGTTTCGGGTCGTGCTGCTGGATGACAGTGAAATAATCACGGATGAAATCTGCGTAGCTCTCCTCCTGGAAACGGCGCCAGTCAAGCCAGGCTCCCGGCTGTTGCGAACACTCGGCGATCTTCGGTGGAACCGCTTCGGCGAACGATTGATATGACGTATTCCATGCACGGTTCATTCGATCGAGGTCGCCGTCGTATGTCGATTCGAGAAATTTGCGGAACGCCGTGAGCGCTTCTGCGGAATAATCGAGCGGCAGTTCCCATTCGTTGTCGATTCCCCAGATGAAGATATCCTCCTTGCCCTCCTCGCGGGCGAGGACGGTATCGACCGTCGCCGCGGCTGCATCGAGGACGTATTTCCTGGTATTCGGGTCGAAGAAGCGGATCATCTGATGGTCGTATTCGACGCCGGCGTCGTTGACCGGGTGTTTGAGTGTTCCGTAATGCTTCGTTTCCGGCGACAGAAAGATCGAGTGCGCGGCCCAGACGTTGAAGAAACGCAATCCCTTGCCGCCGGCGGTTTTCTTATAGTTGCATTCCGCGCCGTCCTTGAATTCGTAACAGCAGTGGGCTTCTTCGCCGAGGTTAAGGCCGGCGAACGGCATCTGCCGAAATGCATTGTCGCCGAGGACGCCGATCGGGAAGAAATTCCGCGTCGGCACGAGCTCCGGTGAGAGTTCTGTTGAATATGCGTCCGCTTTCTCCAGCGGATCGAGTGCGAGCGCCGTTGAAGCCGCCGCCAATGCGGCCAGAGTGAATTTGCATTTCCGTTTCCAGTTCATTATTGCTTCCCCCCTTGAAATTTGAGTCCGTAAACCATGAGTGGCGCGCCAGAGAGTTCGAGCGTCACCCTGCCGTCGGTTGCCCCGACCGTGCGGGTGCGTCCGATCGGATCGATGGTGATTACCTCGTTGCCGGTTGTCTGGAACGTGATTTTTCGATGAGTTTTCCACGTGTCGATCCACGGTTCGGTACCGGCGAAGTCGTCGGATTTTTCACTGAGGAAAAATCCGTCGGTACGATCGTAGACGATTGCGAGCGGCCCGCGCGGCGTCCGGAAGGTGATTCCGTGAACCCGGTCGCCGAAATCGAGATATCCGGTGAAACGTGCTCCGTCGAGCGCCTCGGCGATGGCGGCGTAGGCCAGAAGCGAAGGTTTGAGTGTGCCGTCACGCATCAGCAGTCCGTAATGATATTCCCCGTCGAGATGATTGACGCCGCCCTGATCGTACCAGACGGAATCGTGCAGCTGATAGAACTGGATCGATTTCGCGCCTTCCGCCAGACCGATTGCATAGGTGAGAATCAGATTTTCGGCCGCCTGACGATAGGAGTCGCGCCACCAGTCGTTGGGGTGGGTCGATGCGTAAACCTCCGAGAGATGCAACGTTTTGATGCCGAGTTCATTCATTGTTTCCCGCCAACGGCGGATCGCACCGAGGTAGGTCCAGCCGCCGCCCTCGTAATCCGGCGTCATATTGCCGCGTCCGGGATGGAGGGCGACGCCGCCGTCCATGAGGGGGACGGCGCCGTATTCGGCCATGAACTTTAAAAACTCGGTGTCGGCTCCGGCCATGCCCATGCCGATGATTTGAAGTTCCGGATACTGCCGGTCGCGGAGATCGCGGAGAAGGCGCAGGAGTTCGACGTAATGTGCGGCCATGCGGCGCTTGTCTGCCGCTGTCGTTATCCCCATGTTCCATTCGTTGCAGAATTCGAGCGCCGGATTTCGCTGTTCGCGGGCGCGACGGATCATTGCCGCGAGTTTTTCCGCAGCGTCGGGGGTGGATTCTTCCGGGAGCACGCCGTCCTGCAGCATGGAAATGATTTCGTACTGTTCCGAGACGCGGTTGTCGCCGTGGCGCAGCAGCCGGACGCCGAGGCGGCGCATCAATTGGAAAACCGCCTCTTCCGACGGGATCGGGAAATAACTTGCAAGCGCAAAGGGACTTTCATTCAAATGTTCGAACCGATGCGGCGGCAGAATTCCGAGATTGGTACGGCAGAAAATCTCCTTTCCCCCCTCGGGAAGGAGTCTTGCTTCGACAAAATAAATCGCCCGTTCCGCCGCCGGCAGCCGGAACCGCAGTTCTTTGGTTTCGTAAGGGTTGAGCGACAGTTTTTTCTTTTCATTCAAAACGATGTCGCCGTCAAAGTCACGGCCGGTGATTTCAAATGCGGCCGACCGGGCGCGGTCGTATGGGTTGGCGATCTCAACCCGCACCTCCGGCGAGCCGGACTCCCAGAGGTTGAATGCTTTGTCCGTGACGAGGCGCATCCCGAGAGGACGACGGTGAAACAGGGCGCCTGCGGCGTAACCTTCGAGATCGGGAGAGGAAATTTGAAGTTCGAGCGAAGCGTGGTGTCTGCCGTCTTCTCCCCGGGAAAAATTGAGGTGTTCCGACCAGGGGTTTGAATAGGCGGAATTGCCACCGAGGAGCATCCAGAGTGCGAGATTGCCGTTTTTGAAACAGCGGAAATACCCGTCATTGATTTCGAACGGGATTCCGCCGCGGTCGTGCCGGATCCATAATCCTGATTTATAAACGTCTTTCGACTTCGTCGTCGCGTTCCGGGGCAGCAGTTCGAGCATGATGCCGCCGACGTTGACCGTTTCCGGCGCGTCGAGTTCCCAGTCGATCCGGATTTTGCCGTCGGGCGTGGCTTTGAGGACGCCGTCAAGCTTGATTTCGCCGGAATCGTCGCGATCGATCCGGTAGGAGATACGCAGAGAGTCGTTCGCGTTCTTTTCGATTGCAGTCGGTACCGCGATCGGAGGCGCCCAGGAGAAATTGAGCGTGCCGATTTTCAGAAGCGGTTCATTTTCATAATCGTGAATGACGATTCCGTCGTCGGTGCCCCGGACGGAGTATTCCGGATAGGCGATCACCGGAGTTTCCGGGGCTGCAAGGAGCCTGGCCGCTCCGGAGAGAGCGGCGATGAGGAGCAGAAATTGTTTCATGATCGGAGGAGGGCGGATTATTCAGTGGTCGTTTCCCGGGCGGCGGCGTAATTCTTTTCGCTGACGCTCAAGATGGCGGCGTCAACGGTTTCCTCGAACGGGATTTCCACGCTTTCTCCGGGCTTGAGGGAGAGAGTCTGTTCGCTGTCGCCGAGTGAAAGTTCAGCGTCGCGGAGCGTTTTGTAACCGAGGTTGCGAATGACGAGTTTCCCGTCGGCGAAAGTCATCGAAAGCGGTTCGTTGCGGAAGACTGCGGAGACGTCGTTTCCGGAAAGTTCGGGCGGAGCGATGAGGAAGTCGAGTTCTGCGCGATATTCTCCTTCGTTGCCGGTGGGCTGGAATCCGAGATGTTCCGCCCAGCCGTTGCACCAGGCGGGATTACCGGGCAGCTTCAGCCAGATGACTTCCGTTTCTCCGGCGAACGGGCGGTAGGTGCGTCCTTTCGCCTGGTAAACGTTTCCGCCGAAGGGACGGAGTTTGCAGATGGTCTCCACGAAGGAATCTTGCTTGGCTGTGCCGTTTTGAGCGAGAATTTCCTGCATCATGCCGTCCGGCCGCACCTGGGGGGAGTTGAGCAGATACGTGATTTTCACGCGGTTGTCCGCCGCCGAGCAGTGAGCGGTGAGTTTGATCGATTCGAGCGCCGCTCTGGCTTCCGCAAGTTTTGCCGGTTCGGCCTGAGGGTCTTCCGGAACGGAAACCGCATAATCGATCCGCCACGTGTTGTCTTCGAGCACTTCGACGGAAACCGGTGTCGCAATCTGCGGCGTCCAGGTGAAAAACAATCTGCCGATCAGCTGCCGCGGGGTGGCCGCGTGCCGGATGAACATTTTATCTTTGGCAAATTCCAGCGAATACTCCTCGCCGGCGGGAAGGGTTGCCTGTTCGGCGGCGAAGCCGAACGTCCCGGCGAGAAGGGCGGCACAGCAGAGAGTCCATGTTTTTCGGTGCATGATTGGTTGTTCCTTTGTAAATTACTGCATGAAAAGCGTTTTGTGTTTCAGAATCAATAGGAGCAATTCCGGTATCGCATCACTCCAGCGACAGCTGCCACACCGTTCCCCAGTACCAGTCGGTCGGCCTGAGCAGTTCGCGGCGGGGAACCAGATGGATTCGGTTGGGATTTTGCATGTAGGCGAGACCTTCGACGTGGCCGTCCACCATGGCGTAGTTGCTTGAGACGCCGAAATGGTCGCGGATTTCGGCGGGTGAAGATGCTATTCGTGCTGAAGTGTTTTTCAGATTCAATACGCCGTCAATGCAGGTAGGCGTCAGGTATTCCATCACGGAGATGGTTTTGGAGGGGGAGTCACAGCGGGAAATTTTTCCGCCGATGTTCGTGCCGCCCCATTGGTCGACAATCATCAGCAATCTGCCGTTCATGGAGTAAAACCCCTGGTTGCCGTTGGTGCACCAGTCGTTCAAACCGCCGAGTCCAAGTCCGACCCGCCACCCCTCTGCATTGTCATCGGCCGAATTATGACCATTGTACGGGCAGATGAAAATTCTGGCGCTGAAGCCGTAACGCTCGATCAAATAATGCATCCAGTAAGTGGAAGAGAAGTTAACTCCATCACCGAATCCGGCGTTTGCTGGTGCAGGAAGTCCTTTGTGAGTAGGAAACTGATCGTTGAAGTCCCCGGTGTAGAGCACCAGTCCCTGAGCCATTTGTTTCATGTTGTTTTTGCAGTGCGAGACATTCGCAGTGATCCGGGTTCTCTGCAAGGCGGGAAGCAGCATGGCGGCCAGAATGGCGATGATGGCAATTACAACCAAGAGTTCGATCAACGTGAATACAGCTTTTCTCATTTCCTTTAACTCCGTTCGCCAACGATAAACGATGTGGATTGAATGCGTGGAGAGTTTCCGCAACCGGACGGAAGCGCTACTCCTTTCGACCGTTTGTTGTTACGACAGTGACAACACCGACAGCACAAGCGGGTTATGTTTTCTGCCTTTGAGCTCCTTCCGTAAGTTGTTTTCCTGGCAATCTTTGAATGAATTCAAACTGAAATTCATGATCCACCTTGTCCTCAGATTTCTTTCGCGCCGGCTGCCGTGCCGTCAAAGACGTTTGACCGACTCCCCCTCGACCAGTTCGAGCGGGATGGCGATTTTGTAGGGGCAGTTGTCCTTCCCTTCTGAACTCATGATTTGAAAGAGCCGCAGTGCGGCTTTGATGCCGAGTTGACGCGGATAAACCTGCAAGTGCGTGATGTTGATTCCGAAAACGTTACTGGGCGAATTATCGAAAGCGATGAGGCTGAAATCTTCGGGGCAGGAGAATCCCGCCGATTTCAATTCCCGGCAGACCACCGCCGCCGCGCTGCCGTGGGAGGTGATGATTCCTGCCGGACAGAGTCCCGACTCAAGCCATTCGCGGAAACAGAGCGCCACGTCGTCGTCATTGGAAGTTCTGGCGGTTCTGGTTTCGAAATTTTCGATGCCGAGAGACTCGATCGTCTGCACCATGGCGCCGCTTCTGCGGAGCATGAAGGAATTAAGATAATTGGAACCGCACAGAAAGCCGATTCGCTTTAACCCGTGGTCGATCAGATATTTTGCCGCGAGGATTCCGGCTGCGAAATCGTCCGAGCAGACTGAATTGACTTGAATATCCTGTCGATCGTTCGTTATGAGCACCGGTTGCACTCCGGCGGCGACCAGCCGGTCGATGATCCGGATGGCCGCATTGCCGATTACCAGCACGCCGTCGGCGTTGAGGAGTCGGCTGAAGATCATTTCATTTTCCTCATGATGCAGAATTTCATCCGGTTCCCAGGTGCAGATATTCATCCGCACGTTGGCGTGGCGGCTGAAAACGCTTTGAATGCCGCGCAACACTTCGGCCATGAAGTCGAGCTGGAGCAGATTTTTCTGTTCGACCAGCGGGCAGAGCAGAAGTTCCACATTATAAGATGGTTGTTCTGAACGGATCTCGCGTTTTCTGGCAATTGTTCCGGTGTTGTATCCGAGTGTCTCCACTGAAGTCATGACACGGCGGCGGGTATGTTCATCGACTTGGCCGCGACGATTCAGTACGCGCGAGACGGTTGCAATCGATACGCCGGCATTTTCCGCTACTTGAATTAATGTTACTGGCTGTCGAACGGCCATCGAATGCCTCCATTATTTTTTTACTGAAAAGTTACAGTAAATATTATGGTGATATTTTCTGTAAAAGTCAATAGCATTTCTGTTTTTTTCTGAAAAAAATATAATTGGCCTCTTCTGGCGCTTATCGTTTTCTCTGTTACAGGGCAGCAACTGACCAGGAAGATGGATCGCATCCTGTTTTTACAGTAAAATTATGTAAATTTACAGTAAAATATATTGAGTCTTTTGCCCGCTCATATCGCCGAGAGATCTTTTCCATGAAAAAAAATCGCATCAAGTGTCCGGGAACCGGGCATTCGATGCTGCCGGATGGATGCGACAAGTTCATGCGCAAGCAGTTCGCCGCATTTGCGCCGGGGCGCGACGATGGCGGGGCGGAGCAATGTCATTCCCGGCAGCTCCAGACCGTCGCAGCCGATGAGCGGAATTTCCATGCCGTGCTGTCGGAATGCGGTCAGAATCTCGGGCAGCTGATGGTCGTAAGCGGCGATTGCGGCATCCGGTACGGTGCCGGAACGCAACAGGTGTTCGACCGCGGCTGCGCCGGAACCGGGGAGGGGGGCGGCTTCGGAAATCAAGCCGGGATCGATCGCGGAATAATGTTGAATGGCCGATAGATAAGATTCGAATTTATGTAGATAACCCAATGAAATATAATTGGAACACTGCCCGATGAATGCGATTTTTTTTGCGCCGTTTTCATGCAGAAATTTGACTGCATCAGCCATCCCGCGTCGGAAATCGAAGACAATTTGCGCAACCCGTGGATCATTGATCCTGTCGCAACCGGCAATGAAGGGAACCCCCGTTGCGGCGACCCGGTCGAGGAGCCGTTTCTCGCCGATGCCGAGAATGATTTTTCCCGCTGAAGGAATCATTTCGAAATCTTCCAGTTGAAGAACGCCGCTGTCCGGGCTGGTTCGGAGCATGTGCAGAACCGGAAGAAAACCCTCCGCAAGCAAAACCTCGGTCATCCCATTCCAGATTTCGCTCCAGAATGGATGTGAGAAAATCGTGGCGAAGCCCTCGAACAAAACCTCCACCAGATGCCGTTCGGCGCGCATTCCGGCTCTAACCCGGGTGCCGTCACGGCGTCTGCGTTCAATCAGCCCCTCGGCTGTCAGGTGGGCCAGAGCCTTGTGGATGGTCTTGATGTTGACGCCGAACTCGGCGGCTAGTTCGGCTGAAACCGGGAGTCGATCCCCATATTCGCCGTCCCGGATTCGGCGGCGGAGTTCCGCGGCGATGGCCAGGTGCTTGTTTTCCATGACGGATCACTCCATTCAAGTGAACTTTTTTTTATTTGACCATAGCATTTGAAGAGTATTTTACAAATAAAACCATATTGATCGCGGATTTTTTTCTGAAAATTTTCTTCGAACGCTTGTTTTTTGTATTTCCGTCCGCCATACTACCTTTGATGTCGCTGTCGACCGTCGCTGGCGCAGCGGAAAAGCGATCATACAATCAGAGAGGAATCGTTCGCATCATGTCCGTCAAAACCTTTGCCACTGTGATCGAACGCCCCGGCGAAGCGGCATTCCGCAAGGTTACGCTCACTCCGAAACAGAGCGATACCGTCGTCTGCCGCACGCTGTGGAGCGCCATCTCCACCGGTACCGATATGAAAACCTATCACGGCATGCAGCATCCGGAACAATGTTATTATCCGCTGGTTCCCGGTTACGAAAACATCGGCGTCATCGTCGAAGAGGGGGCCTACGCCCCCGGCCTCCGGAAGGGCGACCGGGCCATGATCAACGAGTGCCGCCGTTATCTGGATTGCTGTGCCGCCTGGGGCGGGGGAACCGCACTGGTGCACAAGGATTCAGCCAATGCCGGCGGCGCGGGCGATCCGCTCTGCCGAATTCCCGACAATGTTTCGGATACCGACGCGGTGCTGGCGTATTTGTTCTGCGTTTCGCTCAAGGGGGTCGAACGGCTCAATCTGGCCGCTGATTTCGCCGGAACCATTCTGGTTTTCGGCGCCGGAATGAACGGCATCGGCGCGGCCCAAATTTCGAAAATTCTCGCTCCGCGTTCAACGGTCGTGATTGCTGAAATACACCCCTTCCGACGGGAAATCGCCCGGCATTACGCCGATTTCGTCATCACGCCGGATGATGCGGGACTCGCGGTGCTGCTGGACATCACCGGCGGCAGGAAAGCCGACAGGATCATCGAATGTTCCGGCAACCCGGCCGTTCCGGGCATCCTCCACCGTTATCTCAAGGACGGCGGCTGGAAGGACGACGACGAACCCGGACACATCCACCTGAACGGCGATTATCCGGAAAAACTGCTCTTCGACCACTATCACCGCTGGTTCGTCAAGAACGCGAATCTTTCCATGAGCTGCGCGATGAAGTGGCGCGGCAAGGAACAGATCCTGCGCTGGATGAGCGAAGGGAAGATCGATACCTCGCATCTGCCGTGCGAAATCTGGCCCGCCGGAAAGGCGAAGGAGGCGTTCGCCCATCAATCGGAACAGGGGGCCGGCTGCTTCAAGATTCTCTTCGACTGGAGGGACGTGCAATGATTCTCGGCAACGCCGCGTGGGGCTTGCGGGAAACCCCGCTCGAAGAACAGTTGCGGATCACTTCCGGAATGGGGCTGGAACTGCTCGAATTGAGTATCGCCGGGTATGAACGCGATTTCCTGTCGCTTGACGCGGAGGAAAAACGCATCGCCGAAGTGCGTGAAATGTTCCACGCTTATCATGTGCGTCCCGATTGCGCGGCGACCGGAAATGATTTCACCGGAGACGCGGCGGAAGTCGCCGCCGCGGTCGCGCATGTGAAACGCGTCATCGAAATCGCCGCGGCGGTCGGGGTGCGTTATTTGCGGATTTTTGCCGGATTCAGTTCCGACAGCGTCATGTACGGGGCGCGTTTTGAACGGATGCTCGCCGCGTTGCGGCAGGTTGCGCGTCATGCGGAGGATCATCACATCATCCCGGTGGTTGAAACCCATGGCGGGGTGTGTGCCAACGGTGCGGCGCTGATTCATTTCGCGAGCGTGACCACACGCTGCGACACGTTGCGCGAGATTGTGAAGACCGGCGTTTCGCTCAATTACGATCCGGCGAATCTCGCTGCGGCGGGCGTCGCGGAACCGGTCGCATTTTTCCGGATGTTCCGTCGGGAGATTGCATATGTGCATTTGAAGGATTTCCGCGATGTGCCATGCGGCGTGGTCCCGGCCGCGTGCGGCGAAGGACGCCTGGAGTGGCCGCGGTTGATGGCGGCTCTTGCCGATTATGGCGGTCCGGCGCTGATCGAATACGAACTGCCGGAGGATGTCGAGGACGGACTCAAACGCAGTTTGAAGTATCTGCAAAATTTCACCGTGTAAAAATACATGACAACATGTTGAAGGAAAAGTTTTTATGAGCAGTCAGCCGAAAATTGTCTTCATGCCGCATGCGAACATTCAATACTCCCAGCTTGCACCGGAACGGCGCGCCTGGGTGGTGGAGAATTGTTACCGTCCGCTTTTCGAACTCGTCCGGGAGACCGGCAGCCGGATCGCATTCGAGGCCTCCGGGCGCACGCTGGAGGTGATGGACGAAACGCATCCGGAAGTCCTGCAGCTGCTTCGCAAACTGGTCGGTGAAGGGCTGATCGAGCCGGTCGGTTCTCCGTTCATTCACATCATGCTGACCAACGTTCCGCCGGAAGTCGGGCTCGATACGCTCAAACATGGCCTCGACGCCTGGGAAAAATACGTCGGAGTCCGTCCGGAAACCGGCTGGAATCCGGAGTGCGGCTGGGCCTCCTGGTTGCCGGACGCCTATCTGGAGGCGGGGTTCAAGACGCTGGTCATGGATGCCGACAGCTTCTTTCTGTCGTTTCCGGAAATCCGTCAGGCGACCGGGTTGAGCTATGATGTTCAGGGACACAGCAACAAGAATCATTTGTTCAAGATCGAGGATTATATTGCCGACAAACCGGATTTCCTGCGTTATTTGACCAATCCATCCGTGGCGCCCAACGGATTGCAGCTGATTTTCCGCAGCGACTGCATGGCCAATCCGATGCTCTGGTATCTTATGGGGGCGACCGAGGGAATGCGCGACGAACCCGTTTCGCTTGAGGAAATCCGCACGATGCTCGGCAAATGGCTTTCGCGCATCGCCGCGAGCAATGGTTCCTTCATCATGCCGTACGCCGAGGATGCCGAATATATCGGCAGTTCAGCATATTTCTACGTCAAGCAGTTCAATCAGGCGCGCTTCTTCGAACCGGAACCCGGCAGCGTCGAGCGCTTCCGGGATCTGCTGCGGACGGCGCGGGAGCTTGGTTACGAATTCTCCACACCGTCGCGGGTGATCGCATCCGCCGGACAGATGCTGCCCAACGACTTCATCGACAACATCGAAAACGGCGTCGCCTGGCATGGCGGTACCGCGAAGGCGTGGGCGAATACGGAATATTCCCGGCTGTTCGATCCGGTCTGCCGGTCGATTTTCGACGGGGTGGAGGCGCTGCGCAAACGGCTCGGCACCACGCCGGAAGTGGATCAGGCCATGAAGGCGGTCACCAGCGCGTACGTCTCCGATTCGCGCTGGCCTCCGCTGCCGACGTCGCCGGGAAGGTTCAACGTCCGGGAGACGATCGATGATCTTTACGCGGCGAACGACCTGCTGGCGAAAGCGATGGAGCAGGGGGGGATCGGCGCGAAGCGGGCGATTTATTCGCCGTCATTGATGCGCACCCAGATCCGTTTGATCGAATCGATCCTGATGGAACGGAAATATTTCGGAGAGGAAGCGTAGGAAACTTATGACGCCGATTCTGAGCCGGGCGCATTTTCAACTGACCGGATGCTGCAATTTGAACTGCGTCTTCTGCGGTCAGCGCAAGGGCATGATTGCCTGCGACGAACGTGACGGGCTTGCCGTGGACGATTGGCTGCGCATTGCGCGTTCCATCCGGGACGAGGCGGCGGCTGCCGGTCAGGTTGCGGAGATCACGCTCTGGGGCGGGGAACCTCTGCTGTGGCCGGAGTTCAGTACATTGGCGTATGCGCTTCAGGCGCTGGAGGGGGTGCGGTTGTGTGTTGTGACCAACGGCACATTGATCGACCGTCACGCCGGAGCGCTGAACGAATGTTTCGATGAAATTTATCTCTCGCTCGATGGTGAACGGGAGGTGCACGATTCGATTCGCGGCGCGGGGACGTTCGACCGGGTTGCGGCGAACGTCCGGCTGCTCGCGCCGCGGCGGGGAAAACTTTTCTTCATGACGACGCTGGCGGATGAAACCATCGCCGCGGCGCCGGAACTGCCGCTGAAGCTGGCGGAGAAATTTCGGCCGGACGGGTGGATTTTCAGTCAGCTGATCTATTTATCCGGAGAGGAGATTGCCCGCTACCGGAGCTGCGCCGCCCGGATCGGGCAGGTGGAATATCCGGAACTTGCCGCGTATCTCCGGTGCGATGATCGCACGTATCTGGAGAAATTGCGTCTCGCGGAACGGAAAATCGCGGAAACGGTTTATCCGTTTCCGGTACGCTTCGTCGGGCAGAATTACCCGGACGGCCGGTTTGACAACATTCATTGTGAAGCGCTGTACCACCGGCTGCACATCCGTCACGACGGCGAATGCGGCTGCTGTACGGATTATTTCGGGATCACACTGGGAAATGTCCGGCAGCATTCGGCGGACGCGATTTTTCACGGACAGCGCGCCGAAACGTTGCGCCGGTTTCTCGCGTCGGAACGTCTGCCGATCTGCGACCATTGTCCCTGGCTGGGGCAGGCCGGACATTTCGCCCCGGTATCTTTTCCGATGGCTGACTCGGAAAAAGCGCAACGGCAGTAACGGCGTTGCGCGAACGGATTATGAAATGTTTCCAAAATGAGGATTCACCGCTTCGCCGCGGCCGTTTCCGCAGGGGATTCCGCATGGAAAACGGCAAATGAACCGGGCCGGGCGAGATGGAATTCCAGCGTTTCACCATCGGCGGAAAGAGTGCATTCCCCGTCACCAAGCAAACATTGCATCTTTCTTCGCACTCCAACTGCGGCGCATGGAAGGAGAAAACAGCCGTCCGGCTCGTTTCGTTCCCGGATCAGCAGCAGCCACGCGCCGTCTGAGCTGCCCTGCGACAGGAGGCCGCTCAGCGAGGCTCCGTCCGGTTCGTGACCGACGGGCGTGATTATTCCAGCGAAGATCGCCTCGCGGTGGCGGCGGTGAAACTCCATCATCCGCCGGATTGTCGCCCGGTCGGAAACGGGAATCCGCGACGGCGTGAGCCACAGCAGCGGATTGGCGAAGAGCGCGACGGCGCACCAGTATTCCAGAATGTATTCGTCCGGTTGCGATTCGCCCCTGTTGCGGTAGAACTTCCGATCGATTTCGCCCGGATGGGGAATTTCGATCTGGAAACGCTGCACCTCGTGCCAGCGGGCCAGATTCCAGAGATTGCGCCAGGTGCGTTCCGGGTGATATCCGAGACCGGAATCGTAACAGACGTAACGGTTCTCCAGAAAAAGCGTACCGTACTCCAGACAACGGAAATAGCCCTGACGCTGCCCCCAGGTGAGATCGAAATTGAAGACGATCGCATTGCCGGATTCGATTTCGGTGTTTTCGAGCATGGCGTTGAAGTTCTCTTCGGCGCGACAGGTTCTCAGATTGGTTCCATCGAGCTTGAAGCAGCCGATGCCGTCCCGGAAGTGGAAGCCGAGCAGAAGATCGCGCAGATCGCGCCAGTCGCGGTAATCGTCGTTGCTCGACGGGGCGATCCAGAGCGAGAGTTCGATGCCGCACGCTTCCGCCGTGCTCCGGAGCGCCTGGAGCGAACCGCCCGGCAGCCGTTCCGAACAGCGCCAGAAATCCCAGGCGTCGATTTTGCGGTTCCGGCTGCAGAGTTCCGCCAATGTTCCGCCGCGCTGCCAGCCGTCGTCGATCTGATAGGCTTCGGCACCGCATTCGGCGGCGGCATGAACTTCATCGAGCAGGAATTGCGGATTGATCCGTTCCCCGAAGTGACCGCCGCCCCACGGATTGACCGTTACGCGACAGGCTTCGGCGGGCAGGGGATAGCGCAGTCGCAGATATTGTTTCAGCAACGACTCCGGGCGTTCATCGGGACGGTGCACGAAGAGGACGTTGAAGTATGACGCATATTCGTGACCGGGTTCGATTTCCATGGGGTGAATGCCCCAGTTGCACGAGGCGAACACCCCGTTTTCATAACGGAAGTCGTAATTTTCCAGATCGCGCCGTTCCATGTAGGGCGGGGCCTCCTGAAGATAGAAGAAACCGTATCCATCCGGATCGGCAAAGGTGCAGATGTTGCCGCGGAACCGGCCTTCGCCGGAGAGTTTCCGCGAAACGACCGGCGTGTCGCAGAAATCCGTCCGGCCGAAAAATTCGACGATTTCACGCGGACGGAACCCGGATGCCGGAGCAAGCGTATCCATTCTGCTTTCGAAGATCCGTTCTTTCGTGCCGCAGGTGGCTTGATATTCGTCGATCAGTTCCCTGCGGGCGGTCCAGGGAATATTGGGAGCGAGGCGGGGGAGCAGGTGGTTGCGGATCACCAGAAACGGCGCATCCGGCCAGAGTCGGAATTCCCGGCGGAGCGTCAGACGCTGAAGCGCTTCACGAATGATGCAGTTCACCACCAGATACGGTGCGCCGCAGCGGGGATGGTGTTCGATCCGGCCGTAAACGGCTTCGAGCGACCAGGCAAGTTCATTCGGTGTGCAGTTGTTGTCGAAGAAGGTGAAATCCTCGACCGGGGCGCGGTTCGCCGCCCGGATAGTTCCGCCGGCGGCGGTGGTGATTTCCAATGCCGTCGTGAACATGCGGTTCGCGGCGAGATCGATGGTGCGGGTCAGGCGGTTGTTGCCGAGCAGCAGGGTGCGTCCGTCGAAACGGGCGTAAATATCGCGGAATTGAAGATTCATGGTTCGCATCCGATCTATGATTCAAATTCGTTAAAAACACACGGTCGGGAAATCAACAGGATTCTTGGTGTCGCCAAGTCCCGGCGCGGCGGAGATGAAACTCTCGCGCGTGCTGCCGTCGTCACAGTCGTTGACCAGGAGATTGAACTGGAACCCGTCGCGCCCCATCTCCGGTGTAAGCCCGATGGCGTTGAACGGAATTTCCGCTTCGTAGCGTGTGATTTTCTCCACTTCATTTCGCTCGGTTTTCAGCGTGATTCTCCGAGTCGCGACGGCGGCGTCGAATCCGTTCGGCAGACTCCAGATGAAACTCTCTTCCGTCCCGTCGTCCCGTCGTGCGAATCCGATTTCCCAGAAAACATCCTGCCGCGGCAGCTGGATGCCGAGTTGAATGCTGTCGCCGCGCCAGAGCTGTGAATCGCTCCACGGCTGGCAGTGGCGGTCATCGCGCACTTCGATCCGCAATTTGAGCCGGTGATCGGCCTGCGCCATCCAGACCCGGGCGGAAACGTCCTGCGGACCTTTCCAGTAGAGGGGTTCGGTACTTGGTTCATGTTCCACGAGCCGGACCACCTGTTCGGGACGGTCGATCGTCATCGTGGGCAGGGAGGTGAATTGCGTTGTGAGGCGGATGGCCGGTTTCAAGGTTGAACGCAGCGAGCCGCGCCAGAGTTGTCCGGCGTCGATCTGCAGCTTCATTTCGCCTTCGCGGAAGTCGGGGGCGGCGTCGAAGGTAAACTCCACCGGGAGGACTTCTCCGGGAGCTGCGGTAAGTTCCATTTCCGCCGGAGTAATTTTCAAACCCGGGATCGGGGGGATTCGAAGTTTTACCGCAAGCGGCGTCCCGCCCGGATTGCGGAGCTGGAACCGCGCTGTCTGTTTCCGGCCGGGAAAGAGAAAGAAATGTTCCGGAGAGAGAAATTCTCCCAGCAGCACCGGCGCCTTCTCCTGCTCTTCGAACCGGAGAAAAAACGGACGCGGCCCGACCGGAATTGCCGCCGTTCCGTCGGAGAGCGGGAGCGGCGTTTCGTTGCCCCAGAGGTCGCAGAGAAACGCCTTCCCGGTGATGCCGGTGACGAGCTGAAGCGTCGTATCGTCGCCGGTCCGGAAAAAGCTCAGCAGATATCCGCCGTTCCGGTGGCGGAACAGAAAGGCGTAAACATCTCGTCCCGCGATCTCCTGCGTGTTGTAATTTTCCAGAAATTCGGCACCGGCGAAATTCTTCGCGAGCGTATTGTACGCGACATAGACCGGTTTGGGGTGGAAATCCGCGGTGATCAATCCGAAATGGGGTTCCGGACTGTCGGCGGGAAAATCATCCGCCGGTTTGTCCCTGAGGTTGTACCAGTTGTAACCGATCATGCCGCCGGCCCAGGAGTAGAGGAGCTTGCAATAGAGCGTCTCGGCCTGAAAACGTTCGCCGCCCATTGCCGAACTGAGCGCCGTTTCGTTGGCCCAGACGGGATGATCGTCTTTCGCCGCTTCGCGCAGAGCGCCGACCGCCCGCACTTCGCCGACGTAATCAGTGAAATGACCGTGATTGTGGAAGGCGAAAATATCGTAATTGTCGTCCGCGGCCCGGAAAAAGCGTCCATACCAGTTTTTTGTCGGAGTGAGATTGCCGCGCACCGAGGCGAGGCCGCTGGAGAGAATGCGGACGTCCGGATCAATTCTCCGGATTTCATCGTGGGCGATCCGGAGCAGTTCGCCGTACTCTTCGGGGGTGAAGTTATGATGCGGGTACATATTGATTTCATTCATCACTTCAATGAAACGAATCTTTCCCTTATAACGCTCCGTCACCGTGCGGATATAGTTGCGCCACGCTTCGTAATCGGGCCGGGCCGCAAAGGAGTTCGGGCACTCCGGCACAGCGGGTTTCCAATCCGCCGCATGGGTCCACGCCGCACCGATGTCGACGATCACCGCCGGATCGAGTCTGTATTTATTGATGAGATTGACGGCCCGGTCGAACCAGTCGAACTCCCACGTTCCGGCCTGCGGCTGAAGCATATTCCAGCGCGCGTCGGTCCGGATGATCCTGGCGCCGCACAACGCCGCCGCCCGGCTCATTTTCTCATACTCTTCGGTCGAATACTCCCGGTAGTCGTAATGGGCGGAGATGCCGAAAAGAAATGTTTCCGGCGTTTCCGCCGGAACCGGTCCGGCCGGTTCCAGACGGGCGAAGCGCAGCGGCGGAAGTTTCCGCAGGTCGCCGCCTTCGTTTTCGAACTGGGCGCGAATTGAATACGGACCGAACTTCTCCGGTATCGGCAATGCGACGCGACAGCTTCCTGCGGATGGAATTTCAACCGGCGCAACCGCCTTGACCAGCACTTGGCCGTCAACATCGGTGATCTGATATGAAAGTGTTCCGCTGCGGGGCGTGTCGTTGTCATTGATTGCGACAAGTTGCAGTTCGGCGCCTTCGCCGCCCCGGAGGATGTGGAGTTCATCGCCGGTCTCCACTTCGAAACGGATCGGTGCGGCGAAGAGGGAAAGCGACGCGAACGCGGCGAACAGCGTACTGGGAATCGGTCTGAAAAAATGCATGGCGGAACTTACTCCTCTTCAATAATGCTGATCTTTCCGAGCCCGACCCGTCCGGTGCCGAGCTTGTTATAGAAATCGATGGTCAACCCGTGGAGCCGGGCAGGGAAGTCGATGACCTTGTTGTTGACCTTTCCGCCCCAGGAGAGGATGGATTTCGCGGTATCCGCTTCGACGGTGTAGGTTTTCCAGTTGCGGTCATCCGGGGCGATGAGCGCGCTGATCTGGAAGATTTCGTCGTCGCGGTCGATCAACTGCAGATTGATCCATTTCGCGCCGGCTTCCTCCGGAATGAAAAGCTCGACCTGGAAGACCGCTTTGCGGAAGGGACCGACCGTCAGCGAACGGCCGGGCACCTGAAACGCCATGGCGCACCATGGCCCCTCGGCGCGGTTGTATTCGATCCAGAGCATTTTTTTTCCGTCGATTTCACCGGGTTCGGAGTTCTGTCCCTTCTCTGCCATGAAGAAGCTGGTGCGCAGTTTTTCCGGTTCGGTGACCAGCGGCCGCAATTCCGCACCGGTGAGCGGGAGCAGCTGCGTGGCCGCTCCGGATATCAGCAGCAGTTGTAATAATTTGGAAATCATCATCGTTGCAATTTTTTTCGTGACAGGTTTGTTTCAATGGTGGTTTTACAAAAGGCGGATGGCATAGGAGAGCGGATCGACATAGGCGGTTTGTCCGTTGTGTTCCTTGATCTCCTGCGGCGTTTCGAGTGCGGCGTGACCATCCATGTAAGCGACGCTCGCACGGTTTGCGTGCCACGGCGAGAGCTGATATTGTACTCCGGGAGAGTGCGGATAGAACACATGACAGGGTTTGCCTTTGACCGTGCCGGATTCGAACGTCCGGCAGGCGTCGGCCAGAATGACGAAGGAGGAGAGGCGTTTCATCCGGGGAATTTTGTAGATTTCGTCCGAAGCGGTGGATTGGAAACCGCCGCCGAATCCAAGTTCATCGAGTTTGATGTTGCTCGGGACATAGCTGACGGCGTACATGTAGAAGTAGGGAACACTCTCCAGTTCCGAAGTTTTATCGCCGAAGAGTTCCGGCGGCCGCGAGGTGCAGTAGACGGCGTTGCGCGGGATGTAAGTCCGTTTCAAAACCTTCGAGGATAATATGAAAGAGGTCGTGATCCACCCGATCGATTCCTGGTAGGAGAAGACGGGAAACGCATCGTCGTTGTCCTGCGTGTACATGAGCGCGGCACTCATCGTCTGGCGGATGCGCGAAATGCAGTCCGCGGAACGCGCCCGTTCCCGCGCCTGATTCAACGCCGGCAGCAGCATCGAGGCGAGAATCGCGATGATCGCAATCACAACCAATAATTCAATCAGTGTAAAACGATGTTTTTTCATGTTTTTCCTTGCTCCGTGTTTTAGGGGGTTTTTGAACATCGCGACAAATTTCCGGTTATTTTTCCTGTATCTCAGCATCGCCGGTGCGATCAAAGACACTTTTGCGTTCGATGAGGTGCTGGGGGATGAAAATTTTGCGTTCTTCCAGCGGAACTCCATTGATGAACTCCACCATGCGGAGCACCATTTCAAGATAATCGGCCGAAACCGTCGTGAGCGGCGGCGAACAGAAATTGAAAAATTTAACTTCGCCTTCGCCGATGACGCTGATCTCCTCCGGAACGCGGCATCCAGCCTCCCGGAGCGCTTCCACCGCGGCGAATGCACCGTGACTGGAGGAGAAGACCAGAGCCGTCAATTTTTCCGACCGGATTCGATCCAGATTGCGGCGCACGAGCTGCTGTGCGATGGCCATGGCCTCATCCCACGGTCGAACCGTATCGGAAAAAATCCGGTGCGGGCCGAATTCGAGATTGTGCTCCCGCATGGCACCGTGGAACGCCTTGAGGAACATTTCATAATATTCGCTGTTCGGCTCGTTGCGCACGTAACCGATCCGGCTGTGACCAAGCCCGGCCAGATAATCGACAATCAATCCGGCAGCGGATTTCGCATCCACCGAGAAGAGTGCGCAATTTTCCGGCAGCGTCGGATAACTGCTGCACGGGTGGTCGAGCAACGCCACGCGGAACGGCAGATTTCCGATCATTTCAAGTTCGTTCGGCGGAATCATCGTCGCGATGCCGAAGAGGATCAGTCCGGCGCATTTTTCCTGGGAGGCGGCGAATTCACAGATATCCGACACCGTCGTGCTGCGCTGGATCCGGC